>VEQK01000008.1 GCA_018883265.1 Rhodocyclaceae bacterium
CCGCCCAGCGCCATGCGGCGCTCCAGCATGTACTTATGCTCTGCTGAATCTTCAGGGAACTTCAAGTAAGGCAACGATTCAATTTCTTCGTCTTTTACCGGCAGTGAGAAACGGTCGCGGAAACGGGCGATCTGCTCCTTGTCCATCTTCTTCTGCTGGTGCGAAGTATTCATTGCTTCGCCAGCGCTACCCATGCCAAACCCCTTGATGGTCTTGGCCAGAATCAGGGTCGGTTGCCCCTTGTGTTTCACGGCACGATCATAGGCGGCGAAGATCTTGAAAATGTCGTGGCCGCCGCGATTCAGTTGCCAGATTTCGTCGTCGGTCCAGTCGGCGACCAGCGCCTTCAGTTCCGGCGTGTTGAAGAAGTGCTCACGGACATAGGCGCCATTTTTGGATTTGAAAGTCTGGTATTCGCCATCACAGAGATCCATCATCCGCTGCTTGAGTATGCCCTTCGTGTCTCGCTGGAAGAGCGCATCCCAGTGGGTGCCCCAGATCAGCTTGACCACATTCCAACCGGCGCCACGGAATTCAGATTCCAGTTCCTGGATAATTTTGCCGTTACCGCGCACCGGCCCGTCGAGACGCTGCAGATTGCAGTTAATGACGAAGATCAGGTTATCAAGTTTTTCACGGCCAGCCATACCAATCGCGCCTAGCGATTCCACTTCGTCGGTTTCACCGTCACCCAGAAAGGCCCAGACCTTACGCTGTGCTGCTTTTTCAGCGTTGATGAGCTTACGGCTTGCCAGGTACTTCATGAAACGTGCCTGATAGATTGCCTGTATCGGACCCAGGCCCATTGACACCGTCGGGAACTGCCAGAAGTCTGGCATGAGCCAAGGGTGCGGATATGACGAGATGCCCTTGCCAGTGGTTTCCTGGCGGAAGTGGTCCATCTGTGATTCGGACAGACGGCCAAGCATGAAGGCTCGCGCGTAAACACCCGGAACAGAGTGACCCTGGAAGAAAATCAGATCGCCATCGTGATCTGCTGAGGGTGCATGCCAGAAATGGGAGAAACCAACGTCATAAAGTGTCGCAGCGGAGGCAAAAGAGGCAATGTGTCCTCCCACATTTGTGTGCTTGTTGGCGCGAACGACCATCGCCATGGCATTCCAGCGGATATAAGAGTGCAGCTTAATCTCCATATCTGCATCGCCCGGGTATTTGGGCTGCAGCGCTGTCGGAATCGTGTTCACGTATTCCGTTGTGGCGGAGTAGGGAATATCAATCCCCTTGATGCGCGCTTCGTTGATTAGCGTTTCAATCAGATAGTGCGCACGTTCGCCGCCTTCATTGGTGATGACCGCATCCAGAGCTTCTTGCCATTCCCGGGTTTCCTGCGGATCCGGATCGTTCATCTGAGCCGGGGCGTTGGTGTTCTCGTTTGTTGCCGACATGCTGCCTCCTCCTGAAGCGATCGCATGACGTATGCGTTCGCAAAAACCAGCGTTTGTTTTTTTACCCGAACCGACTATAGCGGGATGTCCTTATGCAGTGTTCCGCGCCGCACAACTTGTTGGTTTGAGTTTGTCTTGTGCGTTTTGTAATATGAAATAACGTCTTATTATGTGGAAATACTAATGGGCATCGTATCGTCCGTCAAGTGCCATGACGAGGCGCTGACATGGAGACCGTGGCATGATCGCCACATGGTCAACCTCATCCATGACATAGCCGCAGATCTGGGACGACAACACACCGACCGGCCTCGACTACTATTCGATGTCGGCGGGTTCGATTCCCAGGCATGGCGCACAGCGCTCCGGCGTGCCGGTGTGCCCGTACTGGAACTCAATGAAGTGCCAGAGCACCTTGCCTCTAGCTGGCTGGATGGGGCTTGGGCATTTTCGGGCGAATTTCTGATGCCTGTGGTGATATTTGGCGGCCAGACCTGGGCTGGTGGGCTGGAAACGCTGGCGCTCGGCGACAAGGCTTTGCCTGAGGGATCGCGCCTGGTTGCAGATGAACATTGGCTACGGTCGCGCCAGGTAGCCCTGACCCGTGCCGTAGAGACGTCGACATTGAATCAGGAATTCAGGCGTGGCCAAGAGCGACGGGGTTGGATTCGCATCGGCTGGCAACCTGCAGCAACGCTCGAGACGGGTAATGGCCTCGTGCTAGCCTGGAGCAGCCCATTGCCCCTACGACGAATCCGCGATTTTGCCGCCCGTTGTCCGGAAATTACGCTTTCAGCGCCTGATGCCGAAGTCCTGGCAGACGAGGTGGCGGGGCAGGGAATATCCGTGACCGGATGGCGGTTTGCAGTAAAATAGCGGCCTATGCCAAATCAAACGAACGCTCAAATTCTCGATGGCGCTGCGTTGTCTAAACGCTTGCGTGCCGAATTTAAAATCCGTGCCGATGAACTGGCGCTACAAGGGATCCGGCCGGGACTGGCTGTCATCCTCGTCGGCGACAACGCGGCCTCGCAGGTTTATGTACGCAACAAGATCAAGGCCTGCCATGAGGCGGGCATGGTGTCTTTTGATTTCCCGTTCCCTGCTGATGTCTCGCCTAAAGTGGTGTTCGACAAGATTGCCGAGCTGAACAAAGATCCAGCCGTGCATGGCATTCTGGTGCAACTGCCGCTGCCACCACAGTTTGATGAGGCTGAAGTGCTGGCGGCAATCCGCCCCGACAAGGACGTGGACGGTTTTCACGCAGCGAATGTCGGCGCATTGATGCAGGGTGATCCGCGTTTTATTCCCTGTACCCCTTATGGAGTGATGAAACTGCTGGCTGAAACCGGTGTCGATCTGAACGGTCAGGAAGCCGTTGTCATCGGTCGTTCGAATATCGTCGGCAAGCCGATGGCGATGCTGTTGCTACATGCCGGTTGTACCGTCACCGTATGTCATTCACGTACCAAGGATCTACCAGCCCATACCCGTCGCGCCGATATTCTGGTTGCCGCCATTGGTAAACCGAAATTTGTCACCGCCGACATGGTCAAGCCGGGGGCACTTGTTATTGACGTGGGTATTAACCGTCTTCCACCGGAAGCCGGTGGCGGGCTGTGCGGTGATGTGGATTTTGAAGCGGTCAAACCCATTGCCGGTGCAATTACACCCGTGCCGGGTGGTGTGGGTCCGATGACGATTGCCATGCTTTTAGCCAATACCCTCACCTCGGCCGAGCGTTTCGCGGAAGGAACTGTGCAATGAATGCAGACAAGAGTTCGCCATTGGTTGGCGTTGTTATGGGTTCAGATTCCGATTGGCCCACCATGCAGGCGGCCGCTGTAATGCTCAAGGAATTTGGCGTGCCGTTTGAGGCGCGTGTGGTTTCTGCACACCGTACCCCGGATCTGCTGTTTGAGTATGCCGAAGCGTCAGGTGGGCGTGGCCTGCAGGTCATTATTGCCGGCGCGGGTGGTGCGGCGCATTTGCCGGGTATGCTCGCGGCGAAGACATCTGTGCCGGTGCTGGGTGTGCCAGTGCAATCAAAAGCACTGTCGGGGGTTGATTCGCTGCACTCCATTGTGCAGATGCCGAAGGGTATCCCGGTTGCCACCTTTGCCATTGGTGAGGCCGGTGCCGCCAATGCCGCACTGTTCGCGGTGGCAATGTTGGCCAACAACGATGCGGCACTGAACGAACGTCTGCAGCAATTCCGTCAGCAGCAATCGGCCAAAGTACTGGCCATGAAATTGCCGGAAGTCTGATGAAGAAATCTTTTATTCCGGCACCGGCGGTGCTGGGTATGCTCGGTGGCGGCCAACTTGGCCGCTATTTCGTTATGGCGGCCCATGAGCTTGGCTACCAGGTCTGGGTGCTGGATCCGGATGAGGACAGTCCGGCGGGTCGCATCGCCGACCGTCATCTGTGCGCCGATTACGATGATGCCGTAGCCCTCGCTGAGTTAGCTGCGGGTTGTGCTGCGGTCACTACGGAATTTGAAAACGTTCCCGCCGAAACCCTGGCGATTCTGGCGGAGCAGGTGCCCGTGTACCCCTCGGCTGCCGCGGTATCTGTCTGTCAGGATCGTATTGCCGAAAAGACCTTCTTGAAGATGAATGGACTGCCGCATGGCCCATTCTTTGAGATCAATACGCTCGCAGATATACAGGCTGCGCCGGCACATCTCTTCCCGGCTATCTTGAAAGCGGCGCGTCTGGGATATGACGGCAAAGGCCAGGCGGTGGTGGATGATCGTGCGGCTGCCGAAGTGTCATGGCATGAGCTGGGCAGTGTGCGTTGCATTCTGGAAGCGAAACTACCGCTCGATTACGAAATTTCGGTGGTGCTGGCTCGCGGTCAGGATGGCAAGGTGAAGGCTTTCCCTTCGGCCGAAAACCGTCACCGCAACGGCATTCTGGATGTGAGCGTCGTCCCCGCCTGGGGTTCTGCCTGTGTGACGGATAACGCCTGTGACGTGGCCGAAAAACTGGCGGGATGTCTTGACTATGTGGGTACGCTCGGCGTCGAGTTTTTTGTGTCACGTGGCGAACTCGTCGTGAACGAGATGGCGCCGCGTCCGCACAACAGTGGCCACTACACCATCGATGCCTGTGCCACCAACCAATTCCAGCAACAGGTGCGTGCGCTATGTGGGTTGCCACTTGGTGATAGCCATGCCCATTCGGCTGCTGTGATGGTCAACCTGCTGGGTGACCTCTGGTTTGATGGATGCAAACAACGCGAACCCGATTGGTGCGCACTACTTGCGATCCCTGGTGTCTGCTTGCACCTGTATGGCAAGCAAGCGCCGCGTGCCGGTCGCAAGATGGGGCATTTCACGGTGGTCGGCGGCGATGCCCAGCAGGTTTACGAACGCGCCATGCAAGCACGGAAGATTCTGGGGCTGCCTGATGCCTGAGATCTTACCGGGTCAATCCTCCGAGGCGATTGACCGGGCAGTCTCGTTGCTCAATGCGGGCCAACTGATCGGCTTACCGACGGAGACGGTGTACGGCCTGGCGGCCGATGCCGATAATCCTGAGGCCGTATCTAAAATTTTTGCAGCCAAGGGTCGCCCATCTGATCATCCTTTGATCGTCCACATCGGCGCCGATGATCTGCTCTCGCATTACGCGCGGGATATACCCGAGGCTGCCTGGGTATTGGCCGAGGCTTTCTGGCCGGGGCCACTGACAATGATTCTGAAAAAGGCGCCGATTGTGCCGGATGTAGTTACCGGCGGGCAGGGGTCGGTCGGAATTCGCATGCCCGGGCACCCTGTGGCGTTGTCCTTGCTGAGAGCGCTGGCCGACTCGCGCCGTGCGCGTGCAAAGTCCGGCGGCGGATTGGCCGCGCCATCGGCCAACCGCTTCGGGCGTATTAGTCCTACCGCTGCACAGCACGTGGCCGATGAATTGGGTGATGCGGTCTCATTGATTCTGGATGGCGGGGATTGCCAGGTCGGCATTGAATCAACAATTGTTGACTTATCACGTGGCGTACCAGTGATTCTTCGGCCAGGCGCTATTACAGCGGAACAATTGAGCCTGGTCCTCGGAGAGCCTATCAATACGCCATGTTCGATCATGCGTGATGCGCCGCGTGTGTCCGGTTCGCTGGCTTCTCATTATGCGCCACGGACACCGTTACAGGTGCTGGATGTCAGGACAATTGCACAGGCCTTGGCAGGGGCAGAGCCAGTGGCAGCGATCGTACGTGAGGATGCGGGGCTGCAGCCTCAGCCGAACCTGGTGGTGCTTTCGAACAACGCCGCGGCGTATGCGCATGACTTCTATCGTGTTTTGCGTGAACTGGATTCGGGGGGCTACGCCAGAATTCTGGTGCAGGTATTGCCGGATGCTGCGGACTGGGCTGCGGTACAAGACCGCCTCGGGCGTGCGGTATATCGGGATCCCCCGGATAACGGCTAACGATCCTTACTGCATGCACAGCGTTTTTAACGCAGTCACCTGATCCTGTAGTGGTTGAGGAATCTTGCTGGGTGTTTTGAGCAGCGATTGAATCAGTGCCACATTCTCTTCAAGGTCAGCAGTTTCCGGCCATCCGGGTATGGGTGGTGTGCCACCTTCTTCCGCTGGGAATAAGGTTACCGGGGTGCCGTGGTGAAAACCGAGAAGTTCCGGCCGCCGTTTCGGGTTGGCAAAAGGCTCCCCCTCGGTGCCGCGCATGAGCAAGGCAGTGGTTTGCTGCGCTTCCAATAGTGTGCGCATACGAAGCAGATATTCCGGGTGCGTTACATTAACAACGCGCACACTATGCCCGGAGCTGGGGTCCAGCAATTTGCAGAGCGTATGTGCTGAATTACGCACGCCCAGTCGCCTTCTCAGAGAGAGTAAGCGGTTGAGCGGCGGATTGAGGACTTCAATATCGGCCAGTGCAATGCCTGAGTCGGCAATGTGTTGGTTCACTTCGCCCAGCGAATTCGCCGAGGCGATGCTGCAGGCGTGAAACAGTGGGAAGGGGTTCTCACGGTTGTCAAAATCATGTCGACCGTGAATCAGCACGGAGAGGCCGGCTTCACGTAGCATGATGGCCAGAAGTGGCAGTAGATTGGGTTGCCGGCGAACGCCGTTATAAGAGGGTAAAATAACCAAAGGGCTTGTTGGCGGCTTGAGTTGCACCGTTGTTGCCTGCATGGCACGACAGAAACCGATGAGTTCGTGATCTGACTCTCCTTTGATCCGCAGGGAGAGCAAAATAGCGCCCAGTTCCAGATCAGGAACATTGCCGGAGAGCATAGCGGCGAACAAAGCCTCTGCATCTTCTGCCGACAGGTCACGAGCGCCTTTCGCACCGCGGCCGATTTCCTTGATCAGTAACGGTAACGAGGTCGGATTTGATGGCATTTCGGGCTGAGCGGTTGTGTTGCCAGGTTCTAGTTCCGCTCGGGCGAGATCGAAAAGCGCTCGAGCTCTGGCATGCCCTGAAGGATTTTCACCATACCGCCCGTATCCACATGGTTCTTGGGACCGGAAGTGGCGGTGAATGAGCAGACCTGATGATTCTTGGTGACGCGTAGCCCAACGGTATCGCGTCGCATATTGAAGCCATGAGATGCGGCCAGAGACAGGAGCGCTTCGGTATCCGGGCGTGCCTCGGCTGTATAGGAAAGCTCGAAGTAATAGCGCTTGTGTTTGGGTAGCCAACTTTCAAGCCGCAACACAATGCTCATGCTGAACGCGCAGAGGAAGGCGAGGGTGATCCCCGCCAGATAGAAACCGAGTCCGATCAGGATGCCGATGGCCGCAGCCGCCCAGATCGAAGCCGCCGTCGAAAGACCGCTGACTGAGCGACCCTCGTGAATGATGACGCCAGCCCCCAGAAAGCCGATGCCGGTGACGATGCCCTGAATAACCCGCGAAGGACCATCCGCTGTAACGGCCGACACCTGTTGCCCGCCGAACCAGATGTCGGGCATACCAAAGACGGCGACAATGCCTGTAGACGCCATGCATACCAGTGAAAACGTGCGCATGCCTGCAGCGCGCCCGTGGTACGAACGTTCGTAGCCGACAAACATACCCAGCAGCATTGAGCCGATCAGGTGCATCAACAGGAGGATGTTGCCCTCGACAGATTGTTGAGACCAGAAGCTGAGCAGTGTCTGGTTATCGGGCAAGGTCATGAGGTATGGCTCCTAACGGAGATTTTGGTCTTAAGTCTCAGGCCTTCTTGACGAAGCAGGCCTTCAGCATGATGTTGCCGAAATCCGATTTGCAGTCGAGTTCATGATCGCCATCGACGATGCGAATGCTTTTGATTTTGGTGCCAACCTTCATGGTGCTGGATGAGCCTTTGAGCTTCAGATCCTTGATGAGAACCACGCTGTCACCCTCATTGAGCACGTTGCCGTTGGCATCCTTGACGATGCGCGGTCCGTCTTCCACGACGGCCTCGGCCATCATTGGCCATTCAAAGCCGCAATCGGCACAGACGTAATTGCTGCCGTCTGGATAAGTATTTTCAAGGGTGCATTGCGGACAGGCGGGGATTGCGGACATGGTTGGGCTCATCAAGCGCTAGAAAACCCTTATTGTACCGCCCGCTCGAATTGGTAGCCGTCCATGGCGATAACCAGATCGTCGATGCCGGCGTAAAAGCGTTTGCCTTTGGCATTTGGGCCTGCTGCACCCAGTGCCACAAAGAAAGGCATGAAGTGGTCATCGGTGGGCTGTGCCTGGGCGGCATCTGGAGACTTGTTTCGATAATCGACAAGTGCAGCAGTATCCTGAGTGTTGACGTGGATGCCAACCCAGTTGGCAAAGCGGGTGACGTAATCAGGCGTAGGCAAATTTTTGTGCACGCACGCCATGTAATCGCGCAGGTTATGGGTGATGCTGCCGGTACCAACGATGAGGAAACCTTCTTCAGTGAGCGGCTGTAGCGCTTGACCCAATGTGTAGTGATAGGCTGCGCCGGCATGCGTCTTGATGGAGAGCGGAATGACCGGAATGTCTGCCGCTGGGTACATCATACGCAATGGTATCCAGGCGCCATGATCGAGGCCACGGTGTGGATCAATACGCGGGGCATAACCGGCAGCTTGTAGGCAATCCGCTACGCGTTGTGCAAGGGCGGCGTCGCTATGGGCCGGGTATTTGAGCGTGTAGAGTTCGCCAGGGAAACCACCAAAGTCGTAGATAGTTTCCAGGTTAGCAGCACTGCCCACGGTGGGGTCTTGTGTTTCCCAGTGCGGGCTGATGACGATGATGGCTCTGGGTCGATCAAGCTGTTGAGCGAGCGCCACCAGCGCCACGCCGGCCGCGCCAGGCCGGAGGGCGAAGGTGGGTGCGCCGTGCGGCACGAAAAGCGTGGGCAGCGACATGGGTTCGATCAGCCCTTGAACTGACGGGTGACCTGGGCGATGCGCTCGCCATAGAGGCGGGCGGTTTCCAGATCGCCTTGCACCACTTCGTCGGCGGAGGCATCGGATGGCGTCTGCATCATGGCGCCAGCGAACGAACCGACGTAATTGATGTCGTCACGTTTGGCAGCTTTGCTATTCGACGGCATCAGGCCGGTGCCGACCCAGAGGCCGCTGTGCTGCATGGCCAGCGTGATGAAGTAGTGAATAGTCGAATGCTTATCACCATTCATGGTGGCCGAGTTGGTGAAACCGCCGAAGACCTTATCCTTCCAGTTCTGGGTGAACCAGGGCTTCGAGGTGGCATCGGCGAATTTCTTGAACTGCCAGGTGACCGTGCCCATGTAGGTGGGCGAACCGAAGATAATGGCATCGGCGGCATCCAGCGCAGCCCATTGCTCGCCGGTGATGTCGCCTTCGGCGCTGATAGCAATCAGTTCAGCACCGGCGCCCTTGGCGACGGCTTCGGCTTGTTTAACGGTGTGGCCGTAGCCGCTGTGATAGACGACAACGATTTTGCTCATGGTGTTTTCTCCGTTGAAGGTAATAGGTTAGGGGTTACTGACGGGGTAAATCAAAAACGAGGACATCGGCTTGCTGGCCGTTGGCTAGGGTGATGGTGGCTTCATCACGCACCATGAGAGCATCGCCGGCAATGAGTGCTTCGCCATTGACAGTGATCTTGCCACGTGCGGCGTGTACATAGGCCATCCGGTTCACGCCGAGTCTGTGCTCAGCTGATTCCTGTCCATCAAACAGACCGGCGTATAGACGCGTGTCGCTGTGGATAGTCACAGCACCTTCTGCACCATCGGGCGCGGCAACGAGGCGAAGTTTGCCGCGCTTCTCTGCCGGGTCGAAGGCCCTCTGCTCATAGGATGGTGTCAGATCTTTCTGGTCGGGCATGATCCAGATTTGTAGCAGGTGACAGATTTCACTGGGATGACGGTTGAATTCACTATGAAACACACCGGTCCCGGCTGACATGCGTTGCACCTCGTTGGGGCGAATGACTTCGCGATGCCCCATGCTGTCTTGGTGAGTCAGCTCGCCTTCCAGGATATAGGTGACGATCTCCATGTCCTTGTGCGGATGCATACCGAAGCCAGTACCGGCAGCAACCCAGTCTTCGTTGATCACGCGCAGTGGACCGAAATGCATGTGATGTCGGTCGAAGTAATCAGCGAAGGAGAAACTGTGGAATGAGCGCAGCCAGCCGTGGTCGGCATGACCTCGATCGCTGGCAAGTCGTTTCAATAGCATAGCGTTAGCCTCGTTGGTTTTACCGATCACACTTTAGGGTGTTCTGGCGGGATGTGCTGCGGTTGAATTGATGGCATCATTCAAATTATTCGAATAATCGGAGTGTGTATGCCCGTCATCTCTCAAACGTCACCGTTGACCCCCGAGCTCCTAGAAATGGTGCGACTGATTGCGAGTGCCGGCAGCTTTGCCGCAGCCGCTCGGATTCTGGGTAAGGTGCCCTCAGCCGTGACCTACAGTATTCGCCAGCTCGAGGAGCAGCTCGACGTATTGTTATTTGATCGGCGTTCCCGACAGGCGCGTCTGACGGAGGCGGGTGCGGCCTTAGTGCGTGAAAGCGAACGACTGTTGAACGAACTGGAATCGGTGGCGCAACGCATCAAACGTGTGGCGACTGGTTGGGAAGCGGAGTTGACTGTTGCCATCGATAGCATCGTTACCGAGCAGGCAATTCTTGATCTGGTCGGAGATTTTCTGGCAAAGAAGCCGCCGACCCGGATTCGGTTATTGCGCGAAACACTCTCCGGTACGTGGGAGTCCTTGTTAAGCGGCCGAGCCGATTTGGCCATTGGTGTCGCCGATCAACCGGGGCCAGCGTCGGGTATTCAAAGTGCGCCGTTGGGCGAGGTGCCCTTTCTGTTTGTCGTGGCGCCCGGACATCCATTGGCACGTGTCAATGGCGTGATTACCGACGACATGCTACGGCCGCATCGAATCGTTGCGCTGGCAGACAGCGCACGTCAATTGACGCCGATGACGGTGGGGCTGTTACCCGGACAGGATGTCCTGACCGTACCTACCATGGCTTTCAAGATTGACGCGCAGTTGCGTGGCCTGGGTTGTGGTTATCTGCCAGCGCCATTGATCCGTGAGGCGCTGGCTGGAGGCTTGCTGATTGAAAAATTACGGTCGCCGGCGCGTCGACCGGCTACGTTGTCCTACGCCTGGCACGTTGGGGGTGGAGAGCGCGGCCCCGCGCTGCGCTGGTGGCTGGATCGTCTGGAGATGCCGCGCACCCGCAAGGCGCTGCTGGGTGGGTTGCTTGGGGTCCGGAGTAGCTAAAAATCTGACTCTTGCAAATGAGAATAATTACCATTAAAATGCACGGCTTCTGATTACCCTTAATTTAAAGGCCGCTTGAGATGTCCGCTATCCGTCGTTCCCTTCTTGCACCTTGGCGTTTGTTCCTGCTGGGTGTTTTGCTCGCCGGGTCGGCCGGTGCGCAGACAGTGACCGTTTACTCCGCACGCAACGAACAACTGATCAAACCACTCTTCGATGCTTATACGCAGGAGACAGGCACCCAGATCCAGATACTGACCGACAAGGAAGGGCCGTTGCTAGAGCGTCTGAAGGCGGAAGGCGCCAAAACCCCGGCGGATGTGCTGATTACGGTTGATGCGGGTAATCTCTGGCAAGCCAGCCAGATGGGTTTGCTGCGTTCTATCAAGTCGCCTGTGCTTAACGCCAATATCCCGGCAAACCTGCGTGATCCCAAGGGCGAGTGGTACGGTCTCTCGGTGCGAGCACGAACCATTATCTATAACAAGAAAGCCGTTAACCCGGCGAATCTGTCGACCTATGAAGCTTTGGCCGGACCGGAGTGGAAAGGCAAACTCTGTCTACGGACATCGAAGAAGGTTTACAACCAGTCGCTGGTGGCGACGATGATTGCAACACTGGGGGAAAAGCAGACTGAGCAGGTGGTGCGCGGCTGGGTGGCTAATCTTGCAACGGAGGTTTTCCCGGATGACAATGCACTGATCAAAGCGGTGGCCGCAGGGCAGTGCGAGGTGGGTATCGTCAATACCTATTACCTGGCACGACAGTTGGAAAAAGATCCCAACCTGCCGGTCGGGCTATTCTGGGCTAACCAGAAAGCACGTGGCGTCCACGTCAACATTTCGGGTGCAGGTGTTACACGTCATGCACCCAACGCCGTCGGTGGGCAGAAACTGATCGAATGGTTGTCAGCAGGAAAGGCTCAGGAAATCTACACGGATAAAGATTTCGAATATCCGGCTAACCCCCAGATCAAACCAGACTCGATCATTAGCCAGTGGGGCGCCTTCCGTATGGATCTGATCAATGTGTCCAGGGCGGGCGAGTTGCAGGCCGCCGCGACGCGTTTGATGGATCGGGCGGGTTATCGCTAATGTGTTCTTGGCCCATGCCCTCAACCGTGCCGGATGCGTAGGCAGGTAACAATCTGGAACTGGCGTGGCTGGGGCCCTGTGCGGGCCCTGGCCATTGCTGCGTTGACCCTGATTCCGCTGCTGGTCGTGCTGGCATCGTTTCTCGAGCCGCAACCTGAGGCCTGGTCACACCTCGCCGTCTATGTACTCCCTGGCGTGTTGTGGAATACGGGCATACTGATCGTCGGCGTAGGCTTGGGCGTATTACTCGTGGGCGTGCCACTTGCCTGGCTAACCGCCGTATGTGACTTTCCCGGTCGACAATTCTTTTCCTGGAGCCTGATGTTGCCGTTGGCGATGCCCGCCTATGTGCTGGCATTCGTGCAGGTGGGGTTGTTGGATTTCACCGGGCCGGTTCAGAGCACGTTGCGCGAATGGTTCGGTTCATCCCAATGGTTCCCGCCGATCCGGTCCACTGGGGGTGTCGTCCTGGTGCTGACGCTGGCGTTCTATCCATACGTCTATTTGTTGGCGCGTAATGCATTTATTACGCAGGGGCTGCGTGCCGTCGAGGCCGCACAGGCGCTTGGCTATACCCGCGCACAGGCTTTCTGGAAAGTGGCTTTGCCCATGGCGCGCCCGTGGATTGCGGGCGGGATGACTTTGGCGCTGATGGAGACACTGGCCGACTTTGGTAGTGTCTCCATTTTCAGTTTCGATACATTCACCACAGCCATCTACAAAGCCTGGTTCTCGCTGTTCAATCTACCGGTCGCCAGTCAGTTGGCCTCCCTACTGGTATTGTTCGTTCTGGTGCTTGCCGCGGTAGATCAGCGACTGCGTCAAAATCGCCGTTATGCCGCTAAAAACTTCAGCCCGGTTCGTATCCGTTTGCAGGGAGGCGCACGCTGGGGTGCATCGGTGTACTGTGGCGTTGTTCTCGCCATGGCCTTTGTTGTGCCATTCATCCAGCTCGTCGTTTGGGCGCACACGGTATGGCAGGAAGATTTCGATGGGCGTTACCCCGTCTTTCTGCTCCATTCCATGTGGCTTGCCGGCCTGGCGGCAACGACCGTGACCGTGCTGGGACTCTTGTTGAGTGCCATTCGTCAGCACCACCGGGATGCTCTGACGCAGTGGTTTGTTCGCTTGGCAACGCTGGGCTACGCGATACCTGGCACGGTATTGGCAGTGGGCGTATTCATTCCGGTGGCGTGGTTGGATAACCAGCTCATCACAGTAGCGGGGTGGTTAGGATGGGATACGTCACAGATTCTCAAGGGGTCGATGCTGGTGATGTTATTGGCCCTGTCAGCGCGTTTTCTTGCAGTGGCGTATCAGCCCATAGATGCAGCGATGCAACGAATCACCCGTAACCAGGGAAATGCGGCTCGGTCACTGGGGTTGTCCCCGCGTCAGGTTCTGTTTCGGTTGCAATTGCCGATGGTGCGCGGGGGGTTGCTAACGGCCGCGCTGATTGTCTTTGTCGATGTGATGAAGGAGATGCCGATCACTCTGATGACACGACCCTTCGGCTGGGATACGCTCGCCGTTAGAGTATTTGAAATGACTTCGGAAGGGATGTGGGATCGTGCGGCGCTCCCCAGTCTGGCGATTGTTCTTGCCGGGCTGCTGCCGGTGATCCTGCTGGTCAGAAAGTCCGAATCAGGTTTGCATTAGAAAACAAACAGATAAAACCAATGGATGCTTTAATTCTTGATTCTGTCGCGCTGGGTTATGCCGATCATCCGGTGGTCAGTGAGCTCTCATTTAGCCTGGCATCCGGTGAAATTGGTTGCCTATTGGGGGGGTCGGGTTGCGGTAAGACCACCGTATTGCGTGCGATTGCCGGTTTCGAGCCATTGCGGCATGGACGCATCGCACTGAACGGACACTGGGTTGCCGATGAGCGATGGCAACTGGCGCCCGAGCGCCGACAGATCGGTATGGTATTCCAGGATTACGCGCTGTTTCCGCATCTGACGGTGGCGGATAACGTGGCCTTCGGATTGCGTGATTGGTCCCGAGTCGACAAGATGCGCCGGGTTGATGAGATGCTTTCACTGGTTGGGCTGGAGCGAGCAGGAGGTCGTTATCCGCATGAATTGTCCGGTGGGCAACAGCAACGCGTCGCTCTGGCGCGCGCACTGGCGCCTGGGCCGACGTTGCTACTTATGGACGAACCTTTTTCCAACCTCGATGTGGAATTACGCGAACGGTTGTCAATTGATGTGCATAACATCCTGAAGGTCACCGGAACGACGGGTCTGCTGGTGACGCACAATCAACAGGAAGCCTTTGCCATGGCCGACCGGGTTGGGGTCATGCTGGGTGGCGGATTGCAGCAGTGGGCGTCTCCCTATGAGCTCTACCATGAACCGGCGACGCGTCACGTAGCCACCTTTGTTGGCGATGGTGTGTTTCTGCCAGCGACGGTCAGCGGTGGTAATTGTATTGATTTCGAGCTCGGTCAGCTCTGCCGAATTCAACCGGTGGATGTGGTCAATGGCGGTGAAGTCGACGTGCTTATCCGCCCTGATGATATCCAGCATGATGATGCGAGTTCTGTTCGAGCCCGGGTTCTGGAGCGCGTCTTCCGGGGCGCGGCTTTTCTTTACACACTTGAATTGGCCTCGGGCCATCGGGTATTGTCACTGGTGCCTAGTCATCACGATCACCAGATTGGCGAGATGATCGGTATACGATTGGAAATAGATCACCTGGTCGCGTTCCCGAAAGTGGTGGTCTAGTTAATTTGCTGTGGGGAGAGCGGTGATGAACGATGTTCACAGTATGCCGATCGAACACCGGATAGCCTGGCTCAGGGAATTGGCCGAACGTCATGGTGAAGCCTATCGAAGCTCCGAAGCGATGTTGGCGCGCACGCGCTATCAGAGTCAACATCCGACCGCGATTGCAGTGCTCAAATGCATGGATGGTCGGATCAATATCCCGGTAGCGACCGGAACACCGGTGGGCATTCTGATGCCCTTCAGAAATTTGGGAGGCCGGTTTGACCTGGGCTGGCCTCACTTGGGTGAGGTGCTGACCCAGTATGTGATGGATCGTGTTCATGAAGGCCGCCAGGTACTGTTTCTGGTGACCTACCATTTTTCACGCGGCGATCACCATCGCGGTTGCGCCGGTTTTGGCTATGACCAGCAGGCCGCATTCGAGCACACGCAAGCGATCCATCGCCAGATCTCCACAATCTTTGGCGCGGGGCACGGCACGGTATATCCGCTGATCTGCGGTTTCGAGACGGATGAAGACGCCCTGATTCTGCATGGTGCCGATGGACAAACGCTGGATGTCGGTGCTTTGGGGCAGGATGCGTTAGCCGACCTGCGGGCGCGGTTAGCAGTGCTCTTGCCGGATATGCCCGTCCGTATACGTGACGATCTCTTGCCGCTGCTGGAAGGAAACCTCCGCCATGTCGTTCAGGTGCGCGCGCAGGCGAGCCAAGGCGAACGATTGCTGGATATCGAACATCGCGAGTGGATGATCTGTCTGGGGCGGGGCTTCGATTTTCTCCACACCCCGAATTTAGCGCTGATCATCGGTCCCTATAGCCCGGATCTCTCGGAACCGATTGCGCGGGCGGCAGGCCTCATTGAGGCCAATATGGTGTCGGGTCGAATTCCTGACGATGGGTTTCTGCTACTCTCATCCGTGCCTTATGAAAGCATGGGCGTTGATCGGGCCCGTGCCGAGCTCAAGGCCTCGTTTTTGTCACGTTTTGCCCAGCAGGTCATTGCCCAGACATATCCGGGAGTGGCCGAAAAAATGATCGCAAAAATAGCGGTTCTGGACTGGCATGCCCGTCGCCTTAGCTGGTTGACAGGCTAGTCTGGCAATTCGTCGAAGGACGCGGGCAGTGCGTCAATCATGTCATGCAGCGCCTGGCGGATCTGTGCTTCGCTGCAGCCCATGAGTAGCGCATCATCCAGTGCTTCCTGGGCGAGTGAGCGCAACTCCTCGTAGTTCTCGTTAAGAACCTTGATTTTTTCGGTGCAGGACACAGGGGCGCCGCTTGGCTTGCGCCAGGTCGGTCGTTTGTTCATGGCGCCATTCTAGCTCAGCCGCCAGCGCCGTGATTTAGAGCTACTCAGTTTCATTGAGTATGAATATATTCCATGGTATAATGTAAACTGTCTGGTATGTAAAAGTACGGCATCACGCTTATGAAGAAAACACAAAAAAAGGTAGGGCTCCCCAAGTCCTTAGGCCGCGCCGCTTTGCCTCAGCTAGATCTGGAATGGATGCGTGGGCAGGCGGGTGAGGTCGTCTCGTTACTCAAGGTCATTGGTAACCCCGATCGACTTATGTTGCTCTGTCAGTTGCTCCAGGGAGAGTATGCGGTGGGTGAGCTGGAGGAGATGCTCGAAATACATCAACCCACCTTGTCGCAACAGCTGGGGGTTTTGCGCAAGGAAGGACTGGTGTCAACCCGGCGTGACGGCAAATACATCTACTACACCGTCAGTCATCCGCATGTGCAGGTGATTCTGGACACGCTGTATCGACTCTATTGTGTCGAACCGGCTACCCCGGTTAAACCCCCGAATGACAAAGGGTGCAAGGTATGAGCATTGACTGGCTTTCATTTACCCCAAATGCGGCACTCGCTGCGGTTGTTGGCGGTGCCATGATCGGTGCAGCTGCAGTATGGCTGGCCTGGACGCAGAGTCGTATTGCCGGCATCAGTGGCATTATCGGTCACCTGGTTGATCTTCTGGTTCAGCGTAAACGAGAGGCTTTTGGCTGGCGCTTGGCGTTTCTGCTTGGCCTAGTCTTGTCTCCGCTGCTCTGGTCGCAATGGGCCGAGCTGCCACCGGTGACTGAACAAACCGGCGTGGCGGGGTTGGTCGTTGGTGGAATTCTGGTGGGACTGGGCACGCGTTATGCCAATGGCTGCACCAGTGGCCACGGCATTTGCGGCCTGTCCCGCTTTTCGCTGCGTTCACTGGTGGCTGTGGGGACGTTCATGGTCACGGCCATGGTCACGGTTTTTGTGATGCGACATCTGGTCGGGGGGGCAGCATGAAAAACCTGCTGCAGTGGATGACTGCGCTTATTGCCGGGCTGTTGTTGGGGCTCGGACTGATCTTATCCGGGATGGCTAATCCGGCTAAAGTTGTTGGGTTTCTGGATGTGACCGGGTTGTGGGATCCCTCTCTGGGGCTGGTCATGGGTGGCGGTTTGCTGGTCGGTACACTGGGTTACCGCTGGCTGCGCGGTTGTCAGGTGACATTACTGGGAGAACGCATGAATCTTCCGACCAATTCCGTCATCAACCTGCGCCTGATCGGTGGTTCGGTATTGTTTGGCATTGGTTGGGGGCTAACAGGAATCTGTCCGGGGCCGGGGCTGGTCCTGCTAGGCGCTGGCATGGATGCCGGGGTTGTATACATTCTTGCGTTGCTTGCGGGCATGCTAGTCTATAGCGTGCTTGAATACGTACGTCATCCGCATCAACGCCATCGTGTTTGACGTGGCCGTGCCTCTTGGCTAGACTCGGCGGACTTTGAATACCTCAAACAGTTAAACGGAACACCATCATGAGTAATAACGATAATCCTGTCCTCAGCCTCATTGACGAACAGGTAAAAGGTCACCCGGTTGTGCTCTATATCAAGGGGACGCCGCAGTTTCCGCAGTGCGGTTTTTCGCAACGTGCCTGCAAGCTCTTGCGCGAGAGCGGCGTGAGCCAGTTCTTCAGCGTCAACGTGCTTGAAAATCCGGAAATCCGGGAGGGCGTGAAGGTCTATGCTAACTGGCCGACAATACCGCAGCTTTACGTCAACGGTGAATTCATCGGTGGTAGCGATATCATGATGGAGATGTTCCAGGCGGGTGAACTGCAGGCGCTACTCGAACCCTACAAAACCTGATCCCGGTCGTGAGACACGGAACCGCGTGATGCTGATACATCGGGTAATCAGCTCAGCCGCTTTTTGGCGCGCTCGATCGCTGCTTTGACCTGATTGGGCGCGGTACCGCCAATGTGATTCCGTGCTGCTAGCGAGCCTTCGACGGTCAGTGCGTTGGCGACATCTGATTCGATGAGTGACGAGAAGGCTTGCAGTTCGGAAAGTGTCAGGTTGGCCACATCAACGCCTTTTTTCTCTGCGGCTTTGACGGCAAGGCCGACAACTTCGTGTGCTTCGCGGAAGGGCAGCCCCTTGCGGACCAGATAGTCCGCCAGGTCCGTCGCAGTGGCGTAGCCCTGCAGCAGGGCGTTAGCCATCGGCTCCGGGCGCACGGTGATACCGGGAACCAGATCGATAAAGATCCGTAGGGTATCGGTCAGCGTATCAACGGCATCGAACAGTGGTTCTTTATCTTCCTGATTGTCCTTGTTGTAGGCCAGTGGCTGACCTTTCATGAGAACCAGTAGGGTATTCAGATCGCCGATAACGCGTCCAGTCTTGCCGCGTGCGAGTTCCGGGACATCCGGGTTTTTCTTTTGCGGCATGATCGACGAACCGGTGCAGAAACGGTCGGCCAGCATGACGAAGCCCACGCGTGGGGTCATCCAGAGCACCAGTTCTTCCGAGAAACGCGACAGGTGGATCATGGCTAGCGAGGCGGCGGCACAGAACTCGATTGCAAAATCGCGATCCGAGACGGCGTCCAGAGAGTTTTCGCAGACCGCCTCGAAGCCCAGTTGTTCGGCAACGAAATGACGATCGATCGGGTAGGTTGTCCCGGCCAGCGCCGCACTACCTAGCGGTAGCCGGTTGACACGTCGACGCAGATCAGCCTGACGCTCGGCGTCGCGCGCCAGCATTTCCACATAGGCCATCAGGTGATGGCCGAAAGTTACCGGTTGGGCGACCTGCAGGTGGGTGAACCCCGGCATGGGTGTCGCAGCATGTTTTTCGGCGAGCATCACCAGGGCCAATTGCAGGCGTTTGAACAGTTCAAGCAGCGCATCGATGCTGTCACGCAGCCACAGACGAATATCCGTCGCAACCTGGTCATTGCGCGAACGTCCTGTATGCAGGCGCTTACCGGCATCACCGACCAGGCTGGTCAGGCGATGTTCGATGTTCAGATGCACGTCTTCCAGGTCCAGCGACCACGTGAATTCTCCACGTTCCAATTCGCCAACAATCTGTGCCATTCCCTGTTCGATGTCTGCGAGATCCTGGGCGCTGATAATGCCCTGCCTAGCCAACATGCGCGCATGCGCCAGTGAGCCACGGATATCCTGTTCCCATAAACGCTGGTCGAAATCAACCGAAGCGGTATAGCGCTTGACGAGTTCGGACATGGGCTCGTCGAAACGGCCAGCCCAGGTATAGGCCGTAGAGGCTTGGTTCTTTTCGTTGGCAGACATGGCGGTGAGGAGCGTGGAGTGGCAGAAGTGGCTGTTGACCCCGCATTATAAGGGATGGCACGTGCTACGATTGCATCAGCGAGTACGCCACTCGCCAGGTTCTGATCCAGATTTTCCACTTCCATATGTCCAAACCTCTCGTTATTGCCTCCCGTGAATCCCGCCTGGCCATGTGGCAGGCCGAATACGTGCAGTGTTGTCTGCGAGCTCAGAATCCGGACCGCGACATACAGATTCTGGGCATGACCACCCGGGGCGATCAGATTCTTGATCGGCCGTTGGCGGCGATTGGCGGCAAGGGCCTGTTTATCAAAGAGCTCGAAGTCGCCATGGCCGAAGGCCGTGCCGATCTGGCCGTGCACTCGATGAAAGACGTGCCCATGGAAATGCCGGATGGGTTTGTGCTGGCCGCCATTAGTAAGCGCGAGGATCCGCGTGATGCCTTCGTGAGTCCGCGCTACGAAAGCCTGGCTGCCTTGCCAGCGGGTGCTGTGGTTGGGACGTCAAGTCTGCGCCGTGAAGCCCAGTTACGTGCAAAGTTTCCGCAACTAGTCATTAAACCGCTACGTGGCAATCTGGATACGCGCTTGAGAAAACTGGACGAAGGCGAGTACGACGCCATAATCTTGGCGGCAGCCGGCCTGGTACGACTGGGTCTTGCCGAGCGTATTCGGGCCCGGATTGACCCGGCGGACATGCTACCTGCCCCGGGACAGGGAGCGCTAGGTATCGAGATCTGCGCAGGGCAGCCGGCTAATCAGCGCATTGCTGATGGGTTGGCTGATGCAGAGACTGCAGCCTGTGTGCGCGCCGAAAGGGCGTTCTCGCGGCGTTTGGGGGGTAGCTGCCATCTCCCGATTGCAGGTTTCGCGATGGGTGAAGTTAACGAGCAACTCTGGCTGAGGGGGCTGGTAGCGTCGGTCGATGGGGCGCAAATCGTTTCCGGGGAATGCCGCGGGAGCTGGGTCGATGCTGAAAAGCTCGGTACCGGTTTGGCTGAGCGCTTGCTGACCGAAGGTGCGGATGTATTGATTGCCCAGCTGGGTCAACCACCGGCCTGAGTGTTCATGATGTCGCCGCACTTATCCGGAATTTGCGGCAGATCCTTTCTGGTGACGCGACCCGAGGGGCAAGCACTGGTTTTGATGGACGGTCTACGTGCACTCGGTGCCAAAGCGGAACACATTCCTTTTCTGGCGATCGAGCCCATCGACGACCGGGCGGCGATCGAGCACATTACCGGGTCGTTGTCAGCATACACTGCCTGCATTTTTATCAGCGCAAACGCCGTACGTGTTGCGTGGCCCGAGTTGACGAAGGCAGGGCGGGGTTGGCCCGAGAATCTGGCGGCTGCCTGTGTTGGCCCCGGCACCGCCAACGTACTCAGAGAACTGGGCGTAGCGCATGTCGTGATGCCCCGGTGCCGTTTCGATTCCGAAGGCTTGCTGGCAGAGCCCTTCTTTGAAGAAAGTCGTTGCCACGGTCATGCTTTTGCGATGATTCGGGGCGAGGGGGGGCGGGATTTTCTGGCGCAATCCCTCCGGGCAAGAGGCGCTCGCGTTGACGAGGCGGCTGTCTACCAACGCTGTTTGCATCCTGATGTGCTGTCTCGTCTACAAAACTGGGTCGATGCAGGTGGCGGAACGCTGCTCGTCAGTAGTAGTGAATCACTGCAGCGGGTGATGTCCGCCGCGCCTCAGGCCTTGCGCACTCGCCTGCAGACTTTGCCAATACTTGTGCCACATTCGCGCATCGCGGAATGTGCCTACCAGCTCGGGTTTTCTGATGTTACAACGAGCGCAGGGGGTGATGCAGGGATGTTGGATTACCTACGATCGTATAATGTATCCGAGGTCTGAATGCCATTAATGCCGCAGGGCGATCAATACTACGGAACGGAATTTCTATGAGTGACGCACAGACGCAGAGCGAACAGACAAAGCAGGACACTTCGCCGACAGATTCCTCGGGCAAGTCACCGGTCCGGCGTTCGCGGAAGATACCCGGAGGCCGCTGGCTGTGGACGATTCTCATGTTGGCACTGCTTGGAATCGGTATCCAGCAATTGATGGCAGTACGTTTCTTGGAGACGCTGGATAACGAAGCAGGACAAATTGCGACGGTGGACGGTCGGCTGACAGCACTGGAAGCCATGATGGCAGACCAGGCGCGTTTGCGTGAAGATATCCAGCAGATGCAGCAAACACTCCAGCAGGAACGTGTGCTGCTCTCGTTGGAGCGACTGGAACAGCAATTGGATGCGGGATGGCAAACGTGGTTGGCGACCGGTGATACCAGTAGCTTGATCATGGCACTGCAATCGGCTCAGCGACGCTTAACCAGCCTGCCAAGCGCAAGCGCACAGACCCTGCGTCTGGCCATTGACCGGGATCTGATCGCCATCAAGTCGCAACGAGTGATGGACCTGCGCGTTGCTGTCCAGAATATTGATGCGGTCATTGCCACGATCGACAAACTCCCTTTGATCCAGGATGGTCGTGTGCCGGCGCCGCCGGAAAGCAACCCGGGCAATATATCGGATGAATCCGTGCCGGCAACACTCATGGATCGCATACGCCTTATCTCATGGACGGTGGTTCAGGATGTCTGGCATGCGATAAGTCGTATGGTGCGAGTGCAGCGACTGGATCGTGCCGAGCCGGGGCTGATCACACCTGAACAGAAGGTATTCCTGCAACAGGGACTTCGTCTACTGCTGCTCGATGCAAGACATGCGCTCATTTTGCGCAATGCCGTGACTTATCAACAGACGCTCGAACAGGCACGTGGCTGGATATCAAAATATGCGGAACCCTCCGATGCATTGGTCAAGGCAGATCTGGCGACTCTGCAACAGCTGGCTGCACTGAATATCGATCCACTCGCTATCAGCCTCGAAAATACGCGCCAGTCCCTGACCGCTGCGCGTGATGCGATCACAGGAAACGTGTTGGCCGATGCTTTGCCCGAAGCTGCGGCTAATGAGCCACAGGCTGCAGCCATCAAGGAGCAGAAAGAAGCCGAGAGTACCCCGGTGCCTAACAAGGGGGCCACGCAATGAGAAAGTGGTTGCTCTGGGGGTTGTTGCTGGGTACGCTGGCGGTTGTCATCGCTGGTTTGATGGCGCGCAATGAGGGTTATGCCCTGATTGTCTGGTCGACATGGCGGGTCGAGATGACACTGAATTTCCTCGTGCTGGCGATCATCGCGACGCTGGTGGCGGGTGCAGTGCTGCTTAAATTACTGCAGGGCGTAGTTCAGCTACCGGCCCGCCTGGCGCGTTTTCGTATTCTGCGTCGCCAGAGGCGTGGCGAGCAGGCTTTTATGTCATCCCTTCGTTTATTACTGGAGGGGCATTACGAAGCTTCGATCAAGTCGGCTGAGCGGGCGCGTAAGCTGGGCTATGCCCGTGGTTATGCTGACCTGCTGGCTGCACGAGCGGCTCAGGGACTGGATGATGCCGACCGTGCGGCGGTCTGGTTGGGGCGGGTCGAGGCAGATGATGCCGCGCTCGTAGCGGCACGCCTGGAGCAGGAAGCAGAGATGCTGGTGGCGCGGCGTCAGTACGAGCCGGCATTACAGGTGCTCGAATTGGCACATCGTCAGACACATCCTCCCAGCAGCACGGCCGCACTGCGCACCGAGTTGCGGGCCTTGCTAGGCACTGAGCGTTGGGAAGATGTTCTGGTGCAGGTGCGGGATCTCCGGCCGCGTGATGGTTTGCCTGTCACGTTTTTGGCAAGCTGCCGTCGCCAGGCGCACCTGGGTATTCTGCGCCACTACCGCAGCGATCAGGAGCGGTTCTCGATGTATCTGACCCAGATACCACCACAGGAATGTGATGCCGATCTGCTCGATGCTGCGGATGCCATGCTCAGTCGTATGGTGGCCGATTCATGGACGGCCAAGGCGCGGTCGTTTATTGATACGCAAAAAAACCGCTAAGGATGCATGGTCGGTACATGGGGCAAGCTTGGCTCGATTTCGAGCGCTTGCGCTATGAGAGCCAAGCTTGCCCCATGTGCCGAGCCCACGCCTTGTATGTGCTAAGCCAACCAATCCCGATGCGGTAAGAAGTCAGTGTAGAGGGCTGCCTCAGGCGAATCGGGATCAGGTTTCCAATCATAGCGCCACTTCACGATCGGCGGCATCGACATCAAGATCGACTCGGTACGTCCACCCGACTGCAGGCCAAAGAGTGTGCCGCGGTCGTAGACGAGATTGAACTCGACGTAGCGGCCACGGCGATAGGCCTGAAAATCCCGCTCGCGTTCACCCCAGGGCATATCACGGCGGCGATGCAGGATGGGCGTATAGGCGTTAACGAAGGCATCACCCACCGAGCGGGTCAGGGCGAAGCTCGCCTCAAAACCCGGCTCGTTCAGATCGTCGTAAAAGACACCGCCAACGCCACGTGCCTCATTCCGGTGCTTCAGAAAGAAATAGCGGTCACACCAATCCTTGAAACGCAGATAGTAATCAGCGCCATGGGGGGTGAGTGCATCGCGGCAGGTCTGATGAAAATGAATCGCATCTTCGCGGAAACCATAGTAGGGCGTCAAATCCATACCGCCACCGAACCAGAATACGGGCGCTGCATCCGGTTGATCTTTGGGAGGATGTGCCACGAAGTACCGCACGTTCATGTGCGCCGTCGGGCAATAGGGGTTACGCGGATGCATGACCAGAGAGACGCCCATCGCCTCATAAGGACGACCGGCCAATTCACCGCGGTGCGCCGAGGCAGAGGGCGGTAGCTGATCACCCATCACATGCGAGAAATTGACGCCACCGCGTTCGATCAGGTTGCCTTCTTCGATCAGGCAGGAAACGCCGCCACCGCCGGCAGGACGCGTCCAGCAATCCTTTCGGAATGGCTCGCCATCTAATGTCGACAGTGCCCCGACGATGCGCTCTTGCAGGCCGCGTAGATAGGTCTCGACGATCTGCGAGCGTTCCGCCCCTTTCGATTTGGCCATGTTGGTGACGCGTGGGCTAACGGTTGATGGCGCGGTAGCCAATGTCCGTGCGGAATTGCATACCATCAAAATGAATGCTTTCTGCCGCTTCATAGGCGCGTTTCTGTGCCTGAGCCACATTCTCGCCAAGTGCCGTGACGCACAGCACGCGGCCACCATTGGTGACTACCAAACCATTTTCATCGATGGTGCCGGCATGAAAAACGTGCGCATCGTCACCCGCCGCATTCCCGGCGGGTAGGCCCTCAATCACGTCACCTTTGCGCGGGGTTTCCGGGTAGTTATGCGCGGCCAGCACGATGCCCAGTGCAACACGACGATCCCATTCGGCTTCGGTTTTATCCAGCGTACCGGCAATGGCGTGTTCGAATAGTTTTACGGCGTCGGACTTCAGTCGCATCATGATCGGCTGGGTTTCCGGATCGCCCATGCGGGCGTTGAACTCCAGCGTTTTTACCGAACCATCCTTGCCGATCATCAGTCCGGCGTAGAGGAAGCCGGTGAACGGAATGCCATCGGCCTCCATACCACGTACCGTTGGCAGGATGATTTCACGCATGACCTTCGCGTGCACCTCGGGGGTTACTACCGGTGCAGGTGAGTAAGCGCCCATGCCCCCGGTATTCGGACCGGTGTCACCATCGCCAATCCGCTTGTGATCCTGGCTGGATGCCATCGCAAGAACATTCTTGCCGTCGACTAGCACGATGAAGCTGGCTTCCTCGCCATCAAGGAAGTCCTCGATGACCACACGGGCGCCTGCACTGCCGAGTTTATTGCCTGAGAGCATGTCGTCGATGGCCGCGTGGGCTTCGTCCAGCGACATGGCAACCACCACGCCTTTGCCGGCGGCCAGGCCATCGGCTTTGATGACGATCGGCGCACCTTTGCGGTTCACGTAATCGTGTGCAGCAACAGCTTCAGTGAAGGTTTCGAAACCCGCCGTCGGGATATTGTGACGCGCCATGAAGCGCTTGGCGAAATCTTTCGAGCTTTCCAATTGAGCTGCTGCTTGGGTCGGGCCAAAAATCTTCAGGCCGTGAGTACGGAAAACATCGACGATGCCGGCGGCAAGCGGAGCCTCCGGGCCGACGACCGTCAGATGAATGTCGTTTTGTGCGGCAAAATCGGCAAGTGCATGGATGTCAGTGATCGGTAGGTTCTGTAGCTTGGGTTCTCGGCAAGTGCCGGCATTGCCCGGAGCAACATAGACCTGAGTGACGCCTGCGGCCTGAGCCAGTTTCCAGGCAAGTGCATGTTCGCGGCCACCTGAGCCGACAACGAGAATTTTCATGAAACTAATTTCCTGCGAACGAGTGTTGGCTTGAAGAGGATGGTGCCGGGAATTACTTGAACGAATACTTTGCCCACCAGAAGAGCACATTGCCGTAGCCTTCGCCACCCGGGATGTAGGCGACCTGGACATCAACCGGGCCATAGCCGATCGTGCCGACCGGCAGAATGCCCGGCGTTGGTGCGTAGTAGTTGATGTCAGAACGCATGAACATGAACACCGTTGCGCCAATACCAATTCTGGATTTTTCGTTAATCGGGTTCCAGGTCGGGATCCAGCCATAGCCACCCATGTACATCGGTTTGGCATGTGAATCGCGGAACTCCATCAGGTAAATACCCTCCCAGTTGCCACTTTCGTTATACCAGCCCTTGCCGAGACCGCCGCCGGCCGGGTATTCCGTATAATCGGCACGCTGTGAAGGGGAGTAGGCAAAGGGAAGGTGATAGCTCCAGAACGGGACATAAAGTTCGACATCACCCTTCTTCCAGATGTCGGACAGATGCTTGCCGGCAGTATCCCAGGCCTTCCCATACCAGCTCTGGCTTTTGGCGCTGTCAGGTGTATCGGCTTGAGCGTTGCTTTTATCCGGGTTGCCGACGACGACTACATTGGCCGGGGCACTCTCTGCGGTGCTTGCAGTACTCGGTGTGCTGGTAGTGTCTTCATCGGCAGCGAACGCGCAGGGCGCGCTGATGATAAAAAGGGCGGCAAGCAGGCTATGCGTCAGTTTTGAGCGGGACATAGTAAGGATCTCGGACATTAATGGCGAAAATGGCGTGCACCAGTGACAACCATGGCAAGGCCATGTTCGTCGGCGGCCGCAATGACTTCCTCGTCCCGCATCGAGCCACCGGGTTGAATCACTGCCTTGGCGCCGGCTTCGGCCAGGACATCGACGCCGTCGCGGAACGGGAAGAATGCATCGGAAGCAACCACGCTGCCGGCAAGCGACAGATTGGCATTGGCCGCCTTGATGGCAGCGATTCGGGTCGAATCGACGCGCGACATCTGACCGGCGCCGACGCCGAGCGTCATGCCGTTGCCGCAGAACACGATCGCGTTCGATTTGACGAACTTGGCGACGCGGTAGGCGAATATCAGATCGGCGATCTGGCCAGGCGTTGGCTGAACTTTGGTCACGACTTTGAGGTTTTCCGGTTGGACGTTAAATGAGTCTGGTGTCTGTACCAGTAGACCACCGCCCACGCGCTTCAGCTCCAGTGCATGGTAAACCGGCTTGTCGCCAACGGGCAGCGGCACGGTCAGGACGCGCAGATTGGCCTTGGCTTGGAGCAGCGCCATGGCGGTCGGGGTGAATGCGGGCGCGATCAGCACTTCAACGAAGTGCTTACGCACGTTCATGGCTTCGATGATATCCACATCGACGGCGCCGTTGAAAGCAATAATGCCGCCAAAGGCCGAGGTCGGGTCGGTCTGGAACGCTTTCTCGTAGGCCTTGAGCAGATCTCCATCCACTGCCACGCCACAGGGGTTGGCATGCTTGACGATGACGCAGGCGGGTTCGTGGAATGTTTTTACGCACTCCCAGGCGGCATCGGCGTCGGCGATATTGTTGTAGGAAAGTTCCTTGCCACCGTGTTGCGTGTAATTGGCGATGGCGCCTGCGGTCGGCGAGCTATCACGGTAGAAGGCGGCCTGTTGCAGCGGGTTTTCGCCGTAACGCAGCGTTTCGGCGCGATCAAAGGCCAGTTGCAGGTGATCCGGAAAGATCGACGGCGTTGGTGCAGCCTCGGCCGGTTTGTTTTCGACGCCAGCGTCCAGACCCGTCAACCAGTTCGCGATGGCCGAATCATAGCGAGCAGTATGCGTGAACGCCTTCTTGGCCAAACCGAAGCGGGTACTCAGCGAGAGGGCGCCATCATTCGCCTTCATTTCCTCGATCAGCGGGGCGTAATCGGTGGGATCGGTGACGATGGCAACGCCGTTATAATTCTTGGCTGACGAGCGCACCATGGCCGGCCCACCGATGTCGATGTTCTCGATGGCGTCTTCCAGCGTCACGCCGGCTTTGGCCACGGTTTCGCGGAATGGATACAGATTCACGCAGACCAGATCGATGGTCGGAATGCCATGGGCCTCGATAGTGGCCATATGTGTCGGTAGGTCGCGGCGCGCCAGAATGCCGGCATGCACTTTCGGGTGTAGCGTCTTGACACGGCCATCCAGCATTTCCGGAAACCCCGTGTAGTCGCCGATTTCCGTGACCTTGAGGTTGGCGTCACGCAGCAGCTTGGCCGTGCCGCCTGTCGATAGCAGGGCTACACCCTGTGCATCGAGCGCTTTAGCGAATTCGAGTACGCCGGTTTTGTCGGAAACGGAGAGCAGGGCCTGACGGATTTTCATGATCAATCTTGGGAGTCGATGGAAAACAGGTGAAAGAGACAAGCAGAGAAAAAGGCGTTATAACAATCCGTGATCGGACAGTTTTTTTCTCAGGGTATTGCGATTAATGCCGAGCATTTGAGCCGCAACGGTCTGATTGTTGGAAGCCTGCGCCATAACGACCTGAAGCATAGGCCGTTCAACACAACTGATCACCATGTCATATACATCGGTAGCAGGTTCGCCACCCAGTTCGGTGAAATACTTTTCCAGGGCCGTTGTGGTCGCCTGGGCCAAAGGTGACGGATGATGGGTTGTCATGCGGCGAGCTCCTCGTCATCGATCGAAGCGTTGTCGGTGGTGCTGTCATAAATCAGATGTGCATGACGCTGTGCCAAAGCACGGAAAAACCCATCGACCACAGCACGTTGTTCGGCGACGCTGTCCAGCCGGTTCATCTGATGACGGAACGCCGCAGAACCCGATAACCCCTTGGTGTACCAGGAGATGTGTTTGCGTGCGACGCGTACACCGGTTTCGGTGCCATAAAATCCGTAGAGATCTTCCAGATGTTCCAGCAGAATGTTCTGGATTTCGGAGACTTCCGGGGGAGGCAGTTTCTGACCGGTCGCCAGAAAGTGTTCTATTTCACGAAAGATCCAGGGACGCCCCTGAGCGGCTCGGCCAATCATGACGCCATCGGCGCCGGTTTTTTCGAGGACGGCTTTGGCTTTCTCCGGCGTGGAGATATCGCCGTTGGCGATCACAGGAATCCGGGCGGCGGCCTTGACCGCGGCAACGGTGTCGAATTCGGCCTCGCCCCGATATTGCTGGCAGCGCGTCCGGCCATGTATAGCCAGGGCGCGGATACCGCTTTCTTCGGCAATACGCAGAATGCTTGGTGCATTCTTGTTTTCGATATTCCAACCGGTGCGAATTTTTAACGTGACCGGCGTGTCGGGCACGGCATCGACAACCGCCGTCAGAATTTTAGCGACCAGCGTTTCGTGTTGCAGGAGCGCCGAGCCGGCCATCACGTTGCACACTTTTTTGGCCGGGCAGCCCATGTTGATATCGATGATCTGGGCGCCGCGATCAGCGTTGTGTTTGGCTGCTTCGGCCATCATGGCCGGGTCGGCACCGGCGATCTGCACGGAAATCGGCGCTACTTCGCCCTCGTGATTTGCTCGGCGCTGGGTTTTGGCGCTCCCATAAAGTAGGGAATTCGAAGTGACCATTTCCGAGACGGCCAACCCGGCGCCCAGCTTTTTGCAAAGCTGACGAAATGGGCGGTCCGTCACGCCGGCCATGGGCGCAACGAACAGATTGTTCCGGAGGTTGAAGCCGACGAATTCCATGACTCTGAGGCAAAATAAAAGCCCTTGATTATAAGGGGAAAACGTTTTTTTGCCTAATTTTTAGTCAGAACTGCCGCGAGCCTCAAAGAGCTGCGTTTTGGGTTGTTGGTTGCAGGTGGGCATGAATCAGGGCCAGGCCCGTGCCCCCCAGATCATGCGCCGGGCAACAAAATGGCGAAGCGGGCTGATGAGATCCAGTGCGCTGAGAGCAATCCCCCGAACAGCGTTCAATGCCGGAAACGGGGTCGAGAATGTCCGGACGATGCCATCGGTAAAACCGGCGGCACCCCAGCGGTCCATCTGACGCGAGCGAGCGTAGCGGTCTAACACGGGCGCACTGCCCGGATCCAGAGCTAGACGCAAGGCCTGCGCCAGCATGGCGGCATCGCGCAATCCCAGGTTAAAGCCTTGTCCGGAAACTGGGTGCAATGTTTGTGCTGCATTGCCGATCCACAATTCGCGTTTTGCAACGGCGGGTTGGCGCAAACGCAGTTTGAGCGGAAAGCTGGCGCGTGACCCAACATCGGTAAATTGTGCTTGAGGCCCGATGGCTTGCTGGATGCGTTCCAGAATTTCGACATCGTTTAATGCCAGCAAAGTCTCAGCATCGTTTTCCGGAACGGTGTAGACCACTGAAACGCGTTTGCCGCCTGCACCGTCTACCGGCAGCAAGGCTAAAGGACCTTGTGGCGTAAAACGTTCCCAGGCTCGTTGCCCATGCGGTTTCGCCAGTCCGGCTTCAAAAAGGATGGCGCGTTGACCGTAGCCTCGTGCAATGACCCCCTTGCTGTTATCCGGCGGGGTCCCCTCGGCATGGACAATCAAACGGGTGCGTACCGTGCAGGGGTCGCCGTTACCGGTGAGCTCGATGTTCCGCCAGAACCCCATGGGGTCATGCGGCGCATCATGGTCGGCTGATGGGGCGTCGATGGGGCGTGCTGAGGTTTTTTCCAGACAAACGAGTTGCCCGTCACACCGCTGAAGTGCTTTTGAAAACGCCTGCTGTAGGCACGCCATCAAGGCGCCATAACGCACCACATAGCCGAGTGCTGGAATCCGGTAATTCTCTCGGTCAATCAACGTTCGGCCGAAACCCCCGGCTTGGGAAATATGAATGGATTCAATCGGCGTGCAGCGACCATCGCCCGCACTGCCGGCCTTTGGCCATGCGTTCTCTGGATCAAGTAATTGGCGAGCGCCTTCCGATAAGGCCAAGGCTCGCGGATCCTGAAGCCCCGCGGCGAATTCGCGTTGCTCGACAAGCAGCACACGGTGCCGACTACCCGCCAGTAACAGCGCGAGCGTCGTGCCGACCGGGCCTGCACCGAGAATGACGATATCGAATTCGCGAGTCGCGAGCGACATGTTTATCCTGCCATCCATTGCTCGATGGCATCGACCGTTTTCGCCGCACCATCGGTCAGTACACGACAACCCGATTCCGTGATGACGATATCGTCTTCGATGCGGATGCCGATACGGTGAAAGGCGTCCGGGATATCCTCTGCGGCGCGCACATAAAATCCGGGTTCAACCGTCAGCGTCATACCGGCTTGCAGACGAACCCATTCGTCATCTTCGTGATACGGACCGGCATCATGCACGTCCAGGCCCAGCCAGTGGCTGGTGCGGTGCATGTAGAAGCGGCGGTAGTCACCGGATTCGATGACGCTGTCGACACTACCCTGGCAGAGGCCAAGATCGATCATACCCTGCGTGAGCACACGCAGGGCGGCATCATGGGGTGCATGAAAGGTGGCCCCCGGCTTTGCCGCTTCAATTGCGGCATATTGCGCCGCCAAGCAGATCTCGTAGAGATCACGCTGCGCAACATTGAAACGACCGTTGACTGGAAAAGTACGGGTGATGTCAGAGGCGTAACCGCTGACCTCGCAGCCCGCATCAATCAGCACCAGGTCGCCGCTACGCAATATCTGGTTGTTCTCTGTGTAATGGAGTACGCAGGCATTAGCCCCGCCGGCGATGATTGCCGGATATGAAGGTGGGTGACCGCCGGCTTGCAGAAAAGCATACTGCAACTCTGCGTCGAGCTGGTATTCGAAGCACCCCGGACGGCAGGCGCGCATGGCACGTGCATGGGCGTTGACGGCGATATCAGCCGCGCGCTGCATCAGGGTAAGCTCTCCCGCGTCCTTGCGCCGACGCATGGGCTCGACCAGTGCGCGCCAGTCGGCGATCACTGTCGGTGCCTGTTTGCCAGCCCGTGCCTGGCTGCGGGCCTGTTCCAGCCAGCGGCCAACACGGGCGTCCCACGCAGCGGACATGCCAACGCTATGCCAGAGCGTATGGGCACCTGTCAGGTGGCCGGTAATAACCTCGTCCAAAGACTCGAGCGGAAACGCCCCGTCAAAACAAAATTGTTCGCGCGCGGCGTCCGGGCCAAAACGAAATCCTTCCCACAACTCGCGCTCCACATTCTTGCTGCGGCAGAACAGCAGACTTTGCGGGGTATCAGAAATGAGCAGCACCAGGACGGCATCGGGTTCTTCAAAGCCCGTCAGGTACCAGAAATTGCTATCAAAGCGGAAAGGGTGATGCGTATCGCGGTTGCGGATCGTTTCGCTGCTCGTCGGAATAAGGGCAACGCCGCGGCCCTGCTTTTGCATTTGATGCAGCAAGAGCTCCCGGCGCCGTACGAAGGGTGCAGGATCAAAGGGCTGTGGCGGCAGAGGCGCGAGTGGTGAAGGCAGTGTGCGTTCAGTCATCATGGGTGGCTGAAAAGGGTTGCAATGATCATACCCCGAGTCCGTCGTCTGCGTTCAGCGCGAAGTACCTATCCTGAGTTCGGTGTCCAGTAAGGCCAGACGTTCAGGTGTGCCAACGTCTTCCCAGCGCCCACGGTGATGTTCACCACTCACCTGGCTATGCGCCATTGCCGCGCGCAGCAACGGCGCGAGCTTGGCGGCTTTGCCAGAGGTTAGACTGGCAAACAGACTGGGACGGTAGAACCCGATGCCAGAAAATGTCAGCGACGGGAAGTCATCCGTTTTATCGGAAACCCGATCGCCGGTAAGCGCAAAGTCTCCATCCGGATGCTGTGGCGGGTTACCCACCAGTACCAGATGCGCCAGATCGTTGGCCAACAGTGCGTGGGGTTGAATAGGCCAATCGCAGTAGATATCTCCATTCACGACAAGAAAGGGGGCGTCATTCCCTACGTCAAGATGTATCAACGCCTGGCGGATGCCGCCAGCGGTTTCTAACGCGCCGACAGGCTCCGGCGACCAGACGATCGACAGACCCCATCGGTCACCGTTGCCGAGTGCAGCGACCAGCTGCTCGCCGAGATGTGCGTGGTTGATCACGATCTCACGAAAACCAGCGGCGGCAAGGCGTTCCAGGTGGTATACGATCAATGGCTTGCCGGCAGCAGGGAGCAGCGGCTTGGGGCAATGGTCGGTCAGCGGACGCATGCGTTCGCCACGGCCCGCTGCGAGGATCATTGCACGCATCGCCTGGCCTTAAAAGGTATAGCCGATCTGCAGATCGCGTGGTGATAAGCGCTCAAGTATCGGCACCAGTGGACGCAGCTCCGCATAACGTTCTGCAGTTCGGAATGCATAGTGGTAGAAACGCGGTAGATCCTGCAGATAGTGCGATTTGCCATCGCGATAATTTAACCGGCAAAAAATGCCCAGCACCTTCAGGTGGCGCTGTAAGCCCATGAATTCATAGGCCCGCCAGAAGTCGCCGAAGTCGGCATGGACGGGCAGCCCCGCTTTACGGGCTGCTTCCCAGTAGCGTATGACCCAGTCCAGTTCACGCTCTTCATCCCAGGAGATGAAGGCATCACGAAACAAGGAGACGACGTCGTAGGTAATTGGTCCATAGACAGCATCCTGGAAGTCCAGAACCGCCGGGGTGCCAGGATCATCGGTCCGCATCATGTTGCGCGGCATATAGTCCCGGTGTACAAAAACCGAGGGTTGAGCCAGCGCCGACTGCACCAACGCATCCATCACGCCGTTGAGCCACCCCTGTTCCTTTTCGTCGAGTGCCAGATCGGCATGACGGCCAATGCACCACTCGGGAAAGATAGCCAGTTCGCGGCGGAGCAGGGCTTCATCATAGGCGGGCAGCACGCCGGGCTTCGAGGATATTTGCCATTGAACCAGCGCATCAATCGCGCCGCGCATCAGCGCGTCGGCGGTTTTGGCGTCGGCGTGATGCAGGGTTTTGAGGTAGCCTTCATTGCCGAGGTCATTCAACAGCAGGTACCCGTTATCGACATCCGCTGCCAGAACCCGGGGCGCCGTTAGGCCGGCATCGGTCATGAGTTGGGCAATACGAACGAAAGGGCGAACATCTTCTTTATCCGGAGGGGCATCCATCAGGACGGCCGTTTCTCCGTTAGGCCAGGTCGCGCGGAAATAACGACGAAAGCTGGCGTCAGCTGAGGCCGGGGTCAGCATGGGCGAGCCCGGGTAAAGCTGGCATTGGCGGGCAAACCGGGTGCCTGCTTCTAAACGGCTGTCAGTATGGGGGGCGGTCGCGGATGGAGCGGTCATGTTGATCGGGTCGTTGTAGGAAAAGGATGGAAGCCGCCCAAAGGCAGTCAATGGTGTACTCGTGGACGGGTTTGTCGGCTTGAAAATGCTAGAATTGACAGCATTTTACCTTGCCAAAAGCCTATGGCTGGCAGGGAGCCATGTCTTCGCTTCGCTATTACCAATTTTGTCAGTCTTTCAACCTAAATCCACAGCCGGGCGAACATCGTTGACCGGATATACTGTTCCCCGCCGAGGGAGGGCAGCAGGACGGTTGCGGCTGGTTGTTTTTATGGCCGGTGTGGGGGGGGCCCTGTATTGCGGGTCCGTATTTGCCCAGAGCGCAGCCACGCCGACCCGACTGGAGCCCTTGCTGATAGACCCCGCCCTCCTAGGTGGTGCGCCGGCCTCACCGCCAGCGGCGCTGGGGGGATTGGCACCCACGGTGAAAAGCGTCAAGAAGACAAAAACGTCCGTACCAACGAGCCCGGTGCCTGAGCCGTACTCGTCGCCTATTGTGGAACAAGTTGCCGAGACACCACAGTCTCAGCCGCAGCCAAAAAACCGTTCGGCCAGCGCGAAGGCGGCTACCGAACCGGCTCGCGAGCCGGTTCCCGAGCCAGCCCGCACGCCCGAACCATCACCCGCCGCGCCAGCGACGCCGGAGCCCGTCGCCCCGCGTGTTCCATCGGCGCCAGCGGCCCCGAGCGACCCGATACCGGCACGTGCCCAGTCAACGGATCCTACGGTGGCTAAACGTGATCGCAAGGATCAGCCACTGGCGGCTACCGATGTCGAATCGCCCGTTGAGCCAAAACCCATGCCAAAGGGGCTACCGAAAGATCAGACTGAACTCCTGGCAGACACCATTACGGGTCGTAACGACCTCGAGATGATCGCCAACGGTAATGCCGAGTTGCGTCGTGATGGCGCGTTGTTGAAAGCTGACCGGATGGTCTATAACATCGTCGAAGACAACGTGGATGCCCAGGGTGGCGTCATTTATCGCGATCCCGGCCAGGGCTCCGTGATGACGGGTAGCGAAGCCAATATGGTTGTGGCGGCAAGGACCGGGTACATCGATAACGTCAACTACGAAATTCGTCAGCAACAACGTGTTACCCAGCCAAACCAGGGGCCATGGACATTCAATACCCCCAGCATCGGTGGCACTGGGGCGGCCGCGACCAGCCAACAACGCTCGACGACCCCGGGATCGGTGCCCGCTTACGGTGGTGCAGCCAGTGCAACCATGACTCAAGAACCGGGAGTGTCTCAGATAGCAGCGCCCGCTACGGCGGATACGGCGCCCGTAGATTCACCCAACGCCAATATGACGGGTGCCGAAGGCCCTGTGCAGCTTCCGGGCCAGGCACCACTGGCCAAGGTGATCGAGACGGTTTCGCACGGTCAGGCGTCGCGAATCTACTTTGAGGGCGAAGGGCGTTATAAAGCGCAGGATGCCACCTATACGACCTGTCCGGCGGGTGATAGTGGTTGGTATCTCCGCGCATCGACCTATCACGCGGACTATGAGCAGAATTCCGGGAGTGCTTCGAACTCCCTGCTGTATTTCCAGAACGTGCCATTCCTTTACACGCCATATGCGTTCTTTCCCCTGGATCGTGGCCGCCACTCTGGGTTTCTGTCGCCCAGTTTTGGCTCCTCGCAACTTAACGGCTTTCAGGCTGCAGTACCGTATTACTTCAACCTGGCGCCGAACTACGATGCGACGTTTACGCCGATGGTCTACGGCAAACGGGGTGTCTCGCTCAACATGGACACGCGCTATATCGGCAACGAAGGCAAGACCGTTGCGCCGACCTTTAGTGGCCGCGATGCGTTCAACATCATGCCGCATGACAGCATGACGAATCGTAACCGCTGGAGCTTCCTGACCCAGCACCAGCAGAACTTCGGCACCTACCTGCCTGGGTTGACTGGCGCCTGGGATTTGCAGGGTGTTTCAGATTCCTATTACTTTACCGATTTGAACAACTCGCTGGCGGCCATGTCGCAGTCCTATTTGCCGCGTACCGGTCGACTTAACTATGGTTCATCGAGCTGGAATGCGTCAGTCGTTGCCCAGGGTTATCAGACACTGAACTTCAACCCAAGCTCGCCGGTGGCAACCCCCTACCAGTTGCTGCCGCAAGTGAACTTCAGCATGAACAGATCACTGCTTGGTTCTGCCGGGTTTAATAATGTCAGGCTGAACGATCAGGATGAGCTGGAGGTAATCCAGAGTTCAGGCATGTTTGACCAGCCGACGCGTCTGGATGCTTTGGTATCGGCCAATAACTCCTACTTCACCAACCAGACCCAAGGCTACGTGCAAGGTAATCGCTTCTGGGCCTACCCGCAACTGGCGACGAGCTGGCAGAGTCCTGGCGTCTTTGTCACCCCGAAATTTGGCGTGCATTACACCCAGTACAACACCAACGCGGGTCAGCTTACGACCTCGGGCGCCTATAACGGCACATCGAGTATCAGCTCGGACGTCGCTTCCCGAACCCTGCCGATTCTATCGCTGGATACGGGCATGGTGTTCGATCGTAAAACCGAATACTTTGGTCGTAACCTAAATCAGACGCTGGAGCCGCGCCTTTACTATCTGTATGTCCCTTATCGTGATCAGACCAACCTGCCATTGTTTGATACCGGTGTCGCCGATGTAAGCTATGCGCAGATGTTCAGCGAAAACATGTTTACGGGTTGGGACCGTGTCTCGAACGCCAACCAGGTGACGGCGGCGATTACGTCCCGGCATTCCATGGAAAAGACGGGTCAGCAACTGATGAGCTTCAGTTTGGGGCAGCGGATTTTCTTCCAGCCGCAGCAGGTTAACTTGTATGCCAACCAGCCGACGAGTAGCTACGGTAGCAACGACTACTTTGCCCAGGCCTCCGGCATGGTAGCGCCCTACACCTCATTGAATACCTATGCCCAGGTAAGCCCCTATGCCCAGGCGAACTCGGCGAGCAACAACACGACTTCGGTCAACCGGATCAACCGTGCCAGCATTGGTGCGCGCTTCCAGCCAAGTCGCGAAAATGTTCTAAATTACACCTATCGCTATCAGAATCAGGACTACATCCCGGGTGGGGCGACATCGGGCGCGAGTTCGTCGGCCGTGATGCAGAACGACATCAATGGCGCCTGGAAGATCTGGGGGCCGTTGCGAGCAGTGGGCCGTTACACCTACTCGGGCGTTCAGTCTTCACAGATTGAAAGCCTAGCCGGTCTGGAGTACAACGCAGCCTGCTGGGCATTGCGCGCCGTTTATCATCGTGCCATGACTTACAGTTCAACCCAGACGCCTTTCCTTAACACCAGCTTCTTCATTCAGTTGGAGCTGAAGGGTATGGGCAGTGTTGGCTCAAGTCCGCTGGATGTGCTTCGCCGGAATATCCCGAATTACACTAGAACCTCAGACGCTGCCTTCATGGCGCCGATGACAGATCCTTATTACTGATTGAGCACCGATAGTCGCCCATGAGATTCTTTAATCAATCCGTGCATTCGCTGGGTGCCCGCTTCTGGGGCGTCTTGCTGCTGGCTCTGATGTTATTGCCCTGGAGCACGCAGGCACAAATCCAGAATCACAACCAGAACCAGGCGGCGCATCGACAACATCAGCCGCAAACGCTGGACCGAATTGTTGCCGTGGTCAATGAGGGAGTGATTACCCAGTACCAGCTCGATTCGCGCACACGGGCAGCGACAGCCCAGCTGCAACGACAAAAGGTACAGTTGCCCCCGCCCGATATTTTGCGTCGACAGGTTCTGGATCAGATGATTACCGAACGGGCCCAGGTACAGCTCGCCAAGGAAGCAGGGGTACGCGTCGAGGACAACGAGCTCAGCCAGGCCCTGGACCGCATTGCAGCTAACCAGAAAGTATCAACATCCCAGATGCGTCAGACCGTTGAGAAGGACGGGATGAAGTGGAATGATTTCCGCGAAGAAATTCGCGATCAGATGATGATCGCCCGAGTTCGCGAACGGGAAGTGGATGCCAAGATCAACGTTACGCCCGGTGAGGTTGATAACTTTCTGGCCAATCAATCAACGGTCGGCTCCGGTGAAGAGGTCCATCTGGCGCACATTGTGATTCGTATCCCGGAAGGGGCATCGCCGGAGACGCTGCATAAACTGCGACTCAAGGCGGTGGGTATTGATGAGCAGGCAAAATCGGGCAAAGATTTTGCGCAGCTGGCGGCAACTTATTCCGAATCCAACGATGCGATGCAGGGCGGTGATCTGGGCTTCCGTCCGACCGATAGCCTGCCTCAGGTCATGTCTTCGGCGATTGCCAATCTCAAGCCGGGTCAAGTCAGTGAGGTTGTGCGCAGCCCAAGCGGTTTTCACATTGTCAAATTGATCGCCCGACGCGGTGGTGGCAATGCCTTACCCCAGGTCCAGCAGACTCATGCGCGCCATATCCTGATCAAGGTGACTGAAATTACTTCGGAATCCGAGGCCAGGCACAAAATCACCCAGGTTCATCAACGATTGAAGTCGGGTGAAGATTTTGCAGCACTGGCTAAACTCTATTCGCAGGATGGTTCCGCCCAAAAGGGCGGCGATTTAGGCTGGCTGTATCCGGGGGACACGGTGCAACCCTTCGATCAAGCCATGAATGCCCTGAAAATTGGCGAAATCAGCGGACCGGTTCAGACCCAGTTCGGATTTCACATCATCCAGGTATTGGAACGTCGGACAACAGACGTCTCGCAGGATCGGCAGCGTCAGCGGGCGATGATGGCCTTGCGCCAGCGCAAGATGGAAGACGCTAACCTGGAGTGGATCCGTCAGGTCCGGGATCGAGCCTACGTCGAGATTAGGCTTGAAGACCAATGAGCGAAGTGATCCGACGACTGGCGGTTACATCGGGTGAACCGGCGGGAATCGGCCCCGATCTCTGTCTGCGGCTGGCCGAGCGGGACTGGTCTGATGCACTGGTGGTGCTGTGCGACCGCACATTGCTCGAAGCCCGTGCAGCGCAAATTGCTGCACCGGTGAGCATCCAGATTTATGATCCTGCCAGTCGGCCAGCACCGTCACGCGCGGGTGTGCTGACGGTTTGCCACGTGCCTGTGGCGGTGCCTGTCGTCAGCGGAAAACTCGATGTCAGAAATGCTGAATACGTCATTCACCTGCTGGACCGGGCGATAGCCGGGTGTCGAACGGGGGAGTTCGCGGCCATGGTCACCGCGCCGCTTCACAAGGGTGTCATCAATGATGCTGGCCGTCCTTTTACGGGCCATACCGAATACTTGGCCGAACAGACAGCAACGCCGCGTGTGGTGATGATGCTGGCCGGAGATACAGCGCATGGTCCTCTGCGAGTGGCGCTGGCGACAACGCATCTGGCGCTGGCCGACGTACCGGCTGCGATCACTGCGGATGAGCTGATGGCAGTACTGCGGATTCTTGATGCCGACCTGCGCGACAAATTCGGTATCGTTGAACCACGGGTACTGGTGGCTGGCCTCAATCCGCACGCGGGCGAGAGCGGCCACATGGGGTGTGAAGAAATCGACACCATTGCCCCCGTGCTCGAGCGCTTGCGCGCTGAAGGTATGAGGCTGATTGGTCCCTTGCCGGCCGATACGCTATTTACGCCACGCGTATTGCCACAGGGCGATGCGGTGCTGGCCATGTATCACGATCAGGGGTTGGCGCCGCTCAAGTATGCAACCTTTGGGCAGGGCATCAATATCACGCTGGGCTTGCCGATTATTCGAACCTCCGTTGATCATGGTACGGCGCTGGATCTTGCCGGCCTAAGTATTGACGACCCGTCAGCGGCAGATGCCGGCAGCCTTTTCGCGGCAGTGGCGCTCGCCTCGCAATTGGCGGAGAGGTCTGGCGTATGAGTCGCACGCAACTGCCGGGCCGATCAGTCGCCGATACTGGGCATAAAGCCCGAAAACGCTTTGGCCAGAACTTCCTCATCGATCAGGGCATCATTTATGGCATCGTCGATGCCATGAACCCGCGTCCCGCTGAGCGCATTGTCGAGATTGGACCGGGCCTAGGAGCGCTGACGCAACCGCTATTGGAGCGGGCAGGGCATCTTCACGTCGTGGAACTCGATCGTGATCTGATTGCGCGCCTGGAAAAAAAATACACCCCGGCACAGATGACGATTCACGCGGGTGATGCACTGGCGTTTGATTTTTCGACCCTGGGTCCCGAGTTACGCGTAGTCGGCAACTTGCCCTACAACATCTCGACGCCGATTCTTTTTCATCTGCTCGATAAGGTCGATGGTATCCGCGATATTCACGTGATGTTACAGAAAGAAGTCGTCGACCGGATGGTGGCTGCCCCGGGCGACGCTGACCGTAGTCGGTTGTCGGTGATGCTGCAGCGGTACTGTTATCTTGAGCCGCTGCTCGATGTCCCCCCCGAATCTTTTGATCCTGCGCCCAAAGTCAATTCGGCCGTCGTGCGTATGATCCCCAAACCTTTGGCGGACCGACTACCGGTGGACGAAACAAAGCTGCAGGCGGTGGTCAATGCAGCGTTCTCACAGCGCCGGAAGATGGTAAGAAATACGCTCAAGCCGTTGATGAGTGCTGATCAGATTGTCGCGGCTGGTATTGATCCGACTGAGCGCGCCGAGCGACTTAGTGAGGCCGATTTTGTAGCACTGGCAAAGGAGCTCACATAGGGGTTGTCACTAAGTTGTTGAGCCGTGAACTGAGGCCATCCTGAATTTTGTGTAAACGGTCATTTGGCGAAAATGGACGCTTGAGGCAGCTGACGAATCTGCTGGTCGAGAAGGTTTTGGACCCCGAAATAGCCAATAGTGGCGGCGTAACTGGCAACGGATCATTCCCGAACGATCAGGCTTTGCTCAAGCTCTTCTAGCCAGCCCTACGCAACAACAGCTAGAAATGGTCGATGCCGATCGGGACTGGAAAGCAGTGTTGACTCGTTTTACTATTGAGTTCGGCGATAGGCTTGCCGTGATCAACTGAAACCCCGTTTGCACAAAATATCTGTCACGCCCCACTAATAACCAGAAAATACTCCTCATGGCATTCAAGATCCTTATCGTTGAAGATGAGCCCGATTTCCGAATCGTGCTCGTTGAGTATCTCCAGCTAAAAGGCTATGAGGCGAAGGGCATTGCATCGGTTGCTGAGTATCAGTCGTTAAAAGATCCCGACAGTTATGATCTCATCATACTAGACCGCACTCTACCAGATGGAGATGGCCTAGTGATCCTGGAGGCGCATCGTAAACGTTCAGAGTCCCCCGTGATTATTCTCTCTGGCCTTGGTGAGCTTGATGAACGCGTCAAAGGTTTGGAGGCCGATGCGGATTACTATCTGGTCAAGCCCTTCAAAATGCTCGAGCTGCTTGCCATTGTTAGTCGTTATGCCCGCCGCCAGAAAAACCAGACGCCGGGTCAGGCATACTGGTCGATTAACCGACGGCAACGTGCCTTAACCTCGCCATGCGGCCTCACCATGAATCTCACCAATATGGAGTTGGCTTTCCTAAACTGTTTCAGGGACGCTGAGGGCGTTAGCATTTCCAGAGAAGATATTGTCAGTCAGTTAGGACACCAGGCGAATGTCTATGATTATCGCCGTCTTCAGACCATGGTGAGTCGTTTGCGCCTGAAAGTAAAAGAGGCTGGCATGAGCGAACTACCGCTCGAATCCATCTATGGTGATGGGTATACCTATAAAGCGAGACTGATTGCTCTTGACGCTTGAACGTCGATTATGGCCGCTTGCCACCTGAAATAGGTAGCCACAGCGTGAATGTCGTGCCGGCATTGAGTTCGCTATGTAGTTCAATATGCCCGCCGTGAAGCTCTGTAATTCGTTTCACAAAAGCCAGACCCAGGCCCACACCTTTGACCCGATCATCCAGGGATGCTCGAAAATAAAGATCGAACACCCGTTCTTGATCACTTTCCCTGATTCCCTGACCCTGGTCGTGTACACTTAGCGCAATCTGCTGAGCATTGCGTACCAGGCTCAGTGTAACGATGGTGCCTTTCGGAGAATACTTACAGGAATTATCGATCAGGTTTAAGACTGCTATCTGAAGTAGGTGGCTGTCTGCCTCAATCTGTATCGGATTGCGTGGATTAACAAATTCGAACTGAAAATCCGGATGCATGTTACGACTATTGTTAACAAGCTCCGTCAGAAGCGCCCCCAGATCAATCAATGTCTTTTCGAGATGGCCAGCCTGCTGATGTATACGATCACTCTGTAGCCACTGATCAAATAAGCTGGAAAGCCGAAAAGTCGCGGTGCGAATAGCGCTGGTACGCTTTTGTGTATGGCTGATTCCCGATTCGGACTCAAGCTCAAGCATAGAAGTTTGTCCTTCAATTATATTGAGTGGGTTCCGAAATTCATGTGCAATCATCGCACCAAAGCGTACATACTGCTCGTGAATTGCCTGTTCGTTCATCAGCAGATGCTGCAGTTTCTCGGTGCGTTTCTGAACGGCATCTTCCAGACGGTCTTCAGAGATTTTAAGCGCGTCCAATGTGGCCTGCTTCGCAATCAGCGCATCCGATTGTGCGTTCTCGCGCAGCAGCCTTTCGTGCTGAATTCGGGTTGCCAGTGCAAACGAAAAGAGCATCATTTCCAAGCCTGATCCGATCTGAAAGGCGTAGAGCGTAAAGGCGTTGCTGGGGACAAGCTCAAAGACGCGGAATGAAGCGATAATGGATCCCGTGGCCAGAGAACCCCAGGCCAGCGCAAAATAGTAGGCGCCGCGATGACCCTGCTTGATTGCCTGGAAACTGCCGTACAGACAGGCAAACGAGCCCAGCAGATTGATGGCAAAAAATGCCTCCGACACCCGCTGCGTGGGGATGTTTTGATTAAAAACGGTAGCGGTAAAGAGCAGTCCAAATATCAGATACAAGCCACCCGCCACGATTAACAGGTTGTTGAATCTGGGCTGCGTAGTACGGGTGCGCAAAAATATAGCGGTAAACGCCATAGCAAAAACACCGGAGTAGCCGAACAGGGCATTTTGCGAGACCAGATCCCATTCAATGGCGTTCGGCCACAAATACAAACGACCATACCCATTTCCGGCAAAGATACCCAGTCCCGCCAAGCCGGTGAACAGACAGTAAATCAGATACTGGCGATCTCGGACCGTAATAAACAGGATCAGATTGTAAAGAAGCAGGCTTATCAGGCCGCCGTAGTAAAGTGCCTGAATCATCGTATCCGTGACCTGAGCATTGTTAAATGCCGCTAGTGAGTAAAGCATCAGCGGAATCGTGATGGCATAGTTGGACCGGATCCGGAAGTAGAAATCCTGCGTCTCGTTTTTTAGCGTGACCGGGAACGCAAAGAACCGATATTCAAACGGCCGGCTTTCGATAGGGGCTATGGCGCCGCTCGTCACCACCGGTGCGCCAGGCGCATAAAAGCAAACCTCATAAAGCCCCAGGTAGGGAATCTCCAGAATCCATTTTTCCGGGGCATCGGGATGTCGGGATAGTGGAACTTTGACCCAGTAGGTGGCATCCGAGAAGCCAAAATTCACGACCTTCGTGAACAAGGACGTAGGCTTGAAATCAAACCGGCCGGGGTCGCTAATAATCTCGTCCGAAGTGGCTGTTCCTGCGCGATCAACAAAGATCTCGATTTGGCCCACCAGGTTGTAGTGATCGGGGCGCTCGCTGGCAACAAACGCCCAGCTGGGCCAAACCCAGCCGAGCAGTAGGCTCACCAATAGGATGCGAATAAAGGCCATAACACTGATTCAATGTGACATTTCCACACTTTAATGGAGAAAATCAGATTGTTAGCGGTGCACAATTGAAAGTAAGAATTGGTTAGCGGTTAGGCTGAAAATGTAAGAATTTGTAAGAGCTTTTTGATAATTGAATACGTAGGATTTAGCGTATCTCATCAGGAGACCGCCATGAATCTTCGTAAAACTGCTTTGGCAACCCCCGCCGCCCTGGCCGCCCTTGCTCTGGTAGGTTGCGGTGGTGGTTCTGATAACAACAATCAAGCCGCTGCGACATCGGTTCAGGCTGGCCAGACACAAACCAGCAAGGTTTTGGTTGATGGCGTCGAGATTCAGAAAACGACCTATCGCTGGTACAGCGTTACGGATGACAAAGGGTCGCTGAGTGATCAGCCGCTGGCTAAAGCCGCCGATGAGGCCAATTTGCCGCATGTGCTGATTACAGAATCAATCAGAACTTCTGGCAACTCGGCAGCGCCGGCCATGGCAGTCGCTTATGCTTCCACTGCTCCTGTGACATTGCCCACGACCCTGGCGGAATACAAATCCTGCTACAGCCAGTTCTGGCAAGGTATGCAAAAATATTATCCCAGCGCAGATAAAGCACTCATCGCCAAGCGGCTTAACGACTTCAATATGACCGTCGACGAGCTCTGCGTTAAACAAGCCTCTTCAAAACTCACCATGGATGAATACATTGAGATGTTCCAGGTGGTTGCGAAGTATTGGCCAAATGATTCGCAAATCGAGGGAAAAATTGCCGATTTCTTTACGTACATTCATGTCACACCGGGTACCTTTAAACAGACCCTTGCTAGTCTGGGGTTCACGTGGGAAGACTTTGCGCGCCGTCTGAAGAATGAAACTTCAGGCGCCACTAAGTTTGCAAACGAGTACCAGCTATCGGCCATGACCTTCGAGCCTTTTCTGCGAAACTACATGAAGCAGCATCAACCGGGTCCGGTTGTGGCATTGATTCAGAATAAGCTGCAAAGCCTAAGCCATACATTGGCCCAAGGGTTTAGTCCTAGGCTACAACAGGCATTGAGAGGGCACAGAATTCTGGCTCAGCAGGCTACCCCCGTGAGTACGTATACCGACGCTGCCAATGCCATTACAGATACTGTCAACAAGGTGTGGTCACTGGGCAAGGACGTTTGGAACTTTATAGATACCAAGACAGGTAAACAGAGTGTCGATGATGCCACGGCGAGATCATCGATCCTTTCAGCTGCCAGCCAGAACGAACTCGATTACGAGTTTGCAAAAACCAATCAGACCAAAGTGGTGTCGTTTGTTGGCGAAGGCCTTTTGGGGATTGGCGAAAACTATCGTGTAGATATGCAGCTGCAGGCCGATTACGGTGCAACAAATCCTAATTTTGGCGGCCAGTGGGTGCCTAATTTCAATGTCGTTGTTAAACAGGTAAAGGCAGACTGGGGCTACTCCATCACGGGGGACGCCCAAGTCACCAATGTTGTTAATCGTGGTTCAGCAACCGATCCCATCCCCGAGGCTCAAGTTGATCTGAAACTGGTTGCTTCTAATGTTTCTGTCAATCGACAAAACTTTTCATTCATTGTGAATGGCGCTACCGGTGCCGTGTTCAAACCCAACTGATTTGGTGAAACCATGAAAAAATTTTATACGTATAGCGCTGTGTTGGCAGCCGCGATTTCCCTGATCGGTTGTGGGGGCGGGTCAGATAGTAGCAATAACACCCCAACTAATACGACGAATACGATTAAAGTGATCAATAGCAGTAATTTTGATTATGCAACCGTAACGGTTGTTGCAGATTCTGGCACGGTGTTATACAGCGGCACGACTAATTGTTCGGCGGGTAAGGCCGATTGTTACATATATGCTTCGTACGCACCGACAAATGAATCTGTAAATGTTCTTTTTAAAGATGCGGCTGGGCGCCTCGTTCGTTTTTCTGACATTGATACATTCTTGCCCGAATACACAACGCTTAACCCAAGCAGCTGGGAAATGGGGCTCTATTTAACAAAGCAGATTGTCAGTAAAAATCAAAGCAGTGGAGACTTTGATTTATTAGATACAAATCTCCGCTTAAGCACATTCTTCCAGAATTATGAAAGTCCAGATGGCAAACTGGACGAGTACGAAGAGTTGGGCGAGTTTTATTCGAAAAGCTTAAAGGAGTTAACGGCATTAAGTGAAGCTGATTTTATGAATCAATTCACGCTTAGGCTTAAATCATGGGAAGTGGCAAGCGGTGCTGAACTGCCACAAGCCAACTTGGCTAGCTCCAGCTATTTAAATAGAACTTATGCCTGGCTGAAAAATTCAATTTTTAATGAGCCGTATGATCTGATTCCTACTGCGCATGCGCAAACAGTCGCGTCAAACTGTGCAGATGGTGTCTCATCTTTTCTAGATATTGCTTCATCCCTTGGCGAGCTATTACCCGTAGTTGGCGATGCGGTTTCTGGTTTTGCACAGATCGGGGCTAATGCGTGTTCGGACGATGCGGCAAAATGGGAGAAATTGTTCGAACAGCTCAGAGCCCTGCAAGACAGTATTAATAGTGTAGGTGCGGGTGTTACAGAAGTAAAAACATTTCTTGCCGACTCGACTTTGAATAAGAAAAGCGAGGAATTCCTGAAGATTGCAGGTTATGGCTCTTTTGCGAGCACAAATAATGACAACCTCCGTCAAATTAAATCAGACTACGATGGCTTCCTGAAAAAGAATGGGGGGTATAAGGACCTCGTTGCTTATGTCGATGCAAAAGGCTCTATAGCCGCTGCAAAATCACCAGAGTTCGAGAAGCTTTTAAATTTGCCAATGAAGAGCGCTAGTGGCGTTGGCATTCTTGATAAAATCAGTAACTTGGTTTCAAATAACATTGGCACCTATGTTGATGCTATTAACCTGAAGTGTGAAAAAATAGCACCTTCAAGCACCGCTAATTTTATTCATGTTCGGCAGCAATGTAACAACATTCTTTTGTCTAATATGAGTAATCTAGTCGGTGTTCAAGCTGCGGTTTTGCCGATTTTGACAGATGTTTACAAGGTGCTTGATAAATATGACCCGACGGGAACCTATGGCAAACCGAGTTACGTCAACTCGTATGCAACGGCGACAATTGATTTAAAAGCACAATTTAAATTGCTGAATCAAACGCTGCTTAAGACATATAAGAGTGGCGTTAAATCTGAGCCTGCTGGTGCTGGGTTATTCCGAGTATATTATGGCATCAACGAAACACTCATGAAGAATATGGTGGCCAGAAATTGTAACTGGAAAACCAAGGATAGAGCCGCTTATCCTGCCATTGCCGGTTGGTATGCGCCAAATGCCAAGTCAGATGATAACTACATCGTCACTGAATGTACCACCGGGGGGCAAGGAGAGGTTGACCGCCCTGTGAAAGCCCGTTATTACTACAACAACCAAGGTTCGGTGGCTGATGTTAATAACGTGTCTAATGTGTTGGGGGTGCTTGTTGCAGAGGCGTATACCAGCAAAAACGGGTACTACATGTACAACAATAGCAATCAAAGCAACACCTATGTGCTTAAAAAGGAAGCTGCAAACGCTACGTTAACCCCGTCAGATCCGAATGTCACCGTTACTGGTGGTAATGGCGAGTATGCACGCTGGACTCAAGATACGCCGATTATAAGAACGGCTGGACGAGGCGCAAACTCAGCGGCTGACGGCGTGTGGGGGGAGAGTTCTATCAAGGGGCCGTTCACTTTTAATTGGCTGGCTTATACATGCAATCTTGGCAGCCCCTGTAAGTACAACTATAACTGGTTAAGCTTCAAGGATTCGGCTGGCTTCCACTATGTCATTTATTACTGGGCTGGTGGGGCGTGGTACGGCACGAACAATCCTGCTGGTTCTGCTACGGGGATGTCGTGTATGACTTACGATTGTTCGGTGAGCGATAGCTATACCAAAGTTAAGTTTAAGGACATGAGTATTGGCGTTGATTTGAGATAGTCGACTCAATTTGAGTGGCCTTGAAATCGCCGGTGATTATTCACCGGCGTTTAGCCAGAAATTGCTACACGCCCTTTGCTGGCAGCGAACGTCGCGATCACTGGTGCGTGATCCGACGGGCGTTCCAGCGCCCGGGTCGATTTATCAATGACGCAAGCGGTACAGCGATCTGCCAATGCAGCGCTGGCCAGAATATGATCAATCCGCAGGCCAAAGTTTCGACGAAACGCATTCATCCGGTAATCCCACCAGGAAAAACTCTTCTCCGGTTGTTCGAACTTGCGGAATACGTCGCTCAGCCCTAATGCTTCTAACGCGGCAAAGGCAGCGCGCTCCGGTGGCGAGACGTGAATGGCTTCTTTCCAGTCCGGATGTGCGTCGGCATCGGTCGGCGCGATGTTGTAATCGCCGATCAGACAGAGTTGTGGAAACGATCTCAATTCGTGTTTCAACAACGCCGTCAGATGTTTTAACCAATCAAGCTTGTAGGCGAATTTCTCACTGCCGGGCGCCTGACCATTCGGAAAATAGGCATTGATGATGCGAACGCCATTGATGGTGGCGGCAATCACGCGTTGCTGCGGATCGGCATAGCCCGGGATGCCACGCTGAACATCGGTGATCGATTGACGTGACAGGATGGCGACACCGTTATAGGTTTTCTGGCCGGCAAAAATGGCTTCATATCCCGCTTCGTGCAAAACCGCCTGCGGGAATTTGACATCTTCGCATTTGATTTCCTGCAGCCCGACGACATCCGGCTTTTCGCGCCCCAGCCAGTCGAGCAAATGCGGGAGTCGGACATTGAGCGAATTGACATTCCAGGTGGCAATTTTCATGATCAGTTAACCGTATGTGGCGCGGCCGCAAGCGGTGCCGTAAACACCCAGTCAGCCTCAACCACGGTTTGTTCCAGTTGCAGGTAAAGACGCGCCCGCCAGCGCATCTGGCCTGTGACGCAGATCGGTATACTTCCCGTGCCTTCCCAGCGACCGTTGGCATTATGGGTCAGGGGGATACGAATCAGCCCCATGTCCATATTTTCTCCGGTGAGGTCGACCCAGACATTATCCGGATGATTGCCCTGCAGCACCCGCGCAGGGGGGGTTAATGTCAACGTTAACGGCGCACTGACCGGGATCGGCTGCGGCGAGATGCTAAAAAACCATGGCGCTTCCGAAGCCACGGGTGTGATTAACGGTAATAGACAGGCTTGTCGGTTTAGGTCGCATGGCGGGGGCGTAATTCGGGTTGTTTCAGTCTGTCCACTGATGAGAACCAACAACGGCTGCTTGAAGGTCTGCGCCAGCACAATGGACAGCAAAAGAAGCGTCAGACCAATGAATGGCCAAAGGCGTCGGCGAGTGCAACTCGATCGGTCCGGATGCGGGGAGTGCAGCATGGTATTGGCGTCGTTACGATCAATTAGCCGCCGCCGTGATGCGGTCGGTGCTGGTTGCGTAACAGCACGATCAGGGCGCCTTCGCCGCCATCGACAGGCTTCGCCTGGCAGTAGGCGAGTACTTCCTGACGTTGAGCCAGCCAGTTACGGGTCAAGATCCGAAGCACAGCAAGTTGGCCCGGAGAGCGCAGACCACGGCCGGTCACGACCCGAACACAGCGAATACCCTGATGCAGGCAGCGCATGAGAAAGTGCGCCAAAGCATGGCGGGCGGCGTCACGCGTATGGCCGTGCAGGTCAATTTCGTCCTGAATCACCCAGCGACCACGTCGCAGGTCACGCAACACCTGCATGGAGATCCCCCGATGCAGGTAGGTGGGTTCGTCGCCCCCCTCCAGGCGATCCGCTAGCTGAATGGGTGCATGAGCCAGATCATGCAGCACCGCCGCCTCATCACGCAAGCGCTGACGGGCGACCGGACGGGGTAGCGGTGGGCTCAGGTCGGCTCTTGGCGCCACCTTGAGGGGTGCGGCATCGCCGACCTGTTCTAGAAAGAGGATCTGTTCCTCGTCAGAGATCCTGGCCGGATGCCGCATCGCGATTCCACGTTGTCCGTGGCCGTTGCTTAATTGCTTGGCTGCCAAGCGCGCAGGGCGATATCCAATCCCTGAGCCAGGCTATCCAGGAAGCGCTCGGCATCCAGTGCCGCCATACAACCGGTCCCGGCTGAGGTAATAGCCTGGCGGTAGTTGTGATCCTGTACATCGCCGGCAGCAAAGACGCCCGGCACACTCGTGGCGGTGGCAAAGCCCTCGGTGCCCATGCGCGTGATGATGTAGCCATTTTCCATGGCCAGCTGGCCGGCAAACATATCGGTGTTGGGCTTGTGGCCGATGGCGATGAAAACGCCGCGCAATTCCTTATCCTTCGTCGAACCATCGGCCGCCTTGATACGCACGCCGGTCACGCCGGTATTGTCGCCCAGCACTTCGTCCAGTGTCGAGTTGAGCTCGAGAGCGATCTTGCCTTCCTCAACACGCTTATACAGTTTGTCGACCATGATCTTTTCGGCGCGGAACTTGTCGCGACGGTGAATCAGCGTCACTTTGCTGGCAATGTTGGCTAGATAGAGCGCTTCTTCAACAGCCGTGTTGCCACCGCCGACCACAGCGACTTCCTGATTCCGGTAGAAGAAGCCATCGCAGGTGGCGCAAGCGGATACGCCGCGCCCGGCAAACGTTTCTTCCGAGGGCAGGCCCAGATACATGGCCGAGGCACCAGTAGCAATAATCAGTGCGTCACAGCTGTATTTGCCGGCATCACCTTCCAGTTCGAAGGGGCGCTGGCCGAGCTTGACCGTGTGGATATGGTCAAAAACCATCTCGGTCTCGAAACGGCTGGCGTGTTGCTCGAAACGCGCCATCAGCTCCGGACCCATCACGCCATTCACATCGGCTGGCCAGTTATCGACTTCGGTTGTCGTCATGAGCTGACCGCCCTGAGCCAGCCCCGTAATCAGTACCGGCTTCAGGTTGGCGCGGGCGGCATAGATCGCCGAGGTATAGCCGGCCGGACCGGAACCAAGGATCAACAGGGGAATATGGCGGGTGGCGGCAGACATGACAGCTCCTGAATAAGAAAGGACATCCGTGGGGATGTCCGGAAAATCATTAACTTGAGGGATTATAATCCCTCCCTGATGCTTCGACAGCCCTGTGTATCCTTTACGGCTGTCGGATTGCCCTGCGCATCCTTTTCGGCTGTATTGACCACTGTTTCTATGAATCGTCCGTTTTCACGTTCCCTGACCCAACGCATCGAAGGCCCTCGTACCTTGCCGGAGCGCATCCGTGCCCTCATGCAGGAAGCGCGCTGGGCGCTGCTTGGTTTTGTCGCTTTGGTCGCCATCCTGGCGCTGGGGGGCTACAACGCAGCCGATCCTGCCTGGTCGCACGCCGGTCGGGGCCTGCAGGTAACGAATCCGATGGGGCGTTTTGGCGCCTGGATTTCGGACCTCTTGTTTTATCTCTTTGGCGCTGCCGCCTGGCTCTGGGCCTTGCTGCCTTTAGTCCTGATTCTGATCAGTTGGGGCGCGCGTCAGCGCGCGTTGCGTGAGGCTACCGACCTTGAACCCCGGCCACTGTGGCTCACCCTGACGGGTTTTCTGGCGCTGCTGCTTTCGCTGTCGGCTTTTGCCGCCCTCCGTTTCCACTCCGGAGGCTCTGGCCTGCCGATGGGCCCCGGTGGTGTTATTGGCGATGGTTTAACCACGGTCATCGGGCAGTTCTTTGGTTTTACCGGTGCGACGCTTATTGTCGCAGCTCTGGTCTTGGTTAGCTGGCGATTGTTTAGTGGGTTACCGTGGATGGTCTTGTTTGAGCGTACGGGCGCGTTTCTCGAAGGCGCCGTCGGTGGCGGTGGCCGTGCGGTTGAGAGCTGGCAGGATCGACGTATCGGCAAAGAAGTTGCCCAGCAGCGTGAAGCTACGGTGGAGCAGAAACGTGCCGAACCGATGGAACCGGTGTTCATTGAACCGGCCGCGCCTCCGGTAGCACCCGTCTCGCGCAAAGCGACTCAGCGCAAGGAACGCGAGAAGCAGGTGCCGCTGTTTCCCGAAGCCGTGGTTGGGGGTACGCTGCCGCCGCTGAGTCTGCTCGATGCTGCACAGCCACCGACGGACATGCCCACCGAGGAAACGTTGCAGTTCACCTCGCGCCTGATCGAAACCCGCCTTGGTGATTTCGGCGTTGAAGTCAAAGTCATTGCCGCCTATCCGGGCCCCGTGATTACACGCTATGAAATCGAACCGGCCGTCGGCGTCAAAGGGTCTCAGATCGTGAATCTCGCGCGGGATCTGGCCCGCGCTCTGGCGCTGGTATCGGTACGCGTCGTCGAAACCGTTCCGGGTAAATCCTGCATGGCGTTGGAACTACCCAACCCGAAGCGTCAGACGGTGCGTCTGTCGGAGATTCTTTCTTCGCGTCCGTATCACAACATGAGCTCGCCGCTGACGGTGGCGCTGGGCAAAGATATTGGCGGCCAGCCGATCGTCGCCGACCTGGCCAAGATGCCCCACCTGCTGGTGGCCGGTACTACCGGCTCCGGTAAATCGGTGGGCGTCAATGCCATGATTCTGTCGATGCTCTACAAGGCCGAACCGGATTCGGTGCGCCTGATTCTGGTTGACCCGAAGATGCTGGAGCTATCGATTTACGAGGGTATCCCGCATCTGCTGGCGCCGGTCGTGACTGATATGCGTCAGGCGGCCAACGCGCTGACCTGGTGCGTGGCCGAAATGGAACGCCGCTACAAGGTCATGTCCAAGCTGGGCGTACGTAATCTGGCGAGTGCCAACGAACATATCCAGACAGCCGCCGAGAAGGGCGAGCCGATTCCGAATCCGTTGACGCTGACGCCGGAGTCTCCAGAGCCGTTACGCAGCATGCCGCACATCGTGGTGGTGATCGACGAGTTGGCCGATCTCATGATGGTCGCCGGCAAAAAAGTTGAAGAATTGATTGCGCGTCTGGCGCAGAAGGCGCGGGCAGCGGGCATCCACCTGATCCTCGCCACGCAGCGCCCCAGCGTCGATGTCATCACCGGTCTGATCAAAGCCAACATTCCGACGCGCATTGCCTTCCAGGTGTCGAGCAAGATCGACTCGCGCACCATTCTGGATCAGATGGGCGCCGAGGCGCTCCTCGGGCAGGGCGACATGCTCTATCTGCCGCCGGGCACCGGTTACCCGCAACGCGTGCATGGCGCCTTTGTGGCCGATGACGAAGTGCATCGTGTTGTCGATTACCTGAAGCAGATGGGCGCCCCCGAATACGAAGAGGCCATTCTCACCGGTGCCGTCGAAGGGGAGGGCGAAGGTGGCGAGGGGGGTGACAGTGATGCAGAAGCCGACCCGCTCTACGATCAGGCGGTCGAGATTGTTTTAAAGAATCGTCGCGCCTCGATCTCGCTAGTGCAGCGCCACCTGCGCATTGGTTATAACCGGTCGGCCCGCCTGATCGAAGCCATGGAAAAAGCCGGTCTGGTTTCGGCCATGGACGGTCGAGGTGGTCGCGAAGTGCTGGCGCCCAGCCGTAGCGGTGACGAATAAGTGATGTCGTTGGCTTTGCGTTCAAAACAGTTGGTTAGCGGCGGCCTGCTGGCCATTACCCTGACATGTGCCGGAATGGCGAACGCAGATCCCGTGACCGACCTCAAAACATGGCTGAATGAAACCCGCACACTCAAAGCCGACTTTAATCAGACCAGCACGGGTGGGGCCGCCTTTGGCGGCAAGAGTCAGGGTGTCATGGCCATCGCACGCCCGGGCAAGTTCCGTTGGTCGATCAGCAAACCCTATACGCAGCTCATGGTAGGCGACGGGGCCCGCATCTGGCTATACGATCCGGAGCTGAAGCAGGTCATCGTCCGAAAATCCGAGAAAGCGCTCGGCGGTTCGCCGGCGGCCTTACTGGCCGGAGATAACGATGTCGATCAGCGCTTCTCTCTAAAAGCCGATGGCGAGCACGGCGGCGCCCAATGGGTTATCGCCGAGCCCCGGCAAGATGACACGGGTTTTGTGCGGATTCGTATTGGGCTGGCGGGCAGTGAACTCAAGGGCATGATTCTCGAAGACAGCTTCGGTCAGACGACCACACTCGTTTTTAGTCATGTGATCCGTAATGGTGATGTGTCCGCCGGCCTGTTCCGGTTTGCTCCGCCCGCAGGGGCCGACGTACTCAAGCAGTAACCAGGAATCCTGATCGTGGACCTTTTTAGCGGCGACGCTGAATCAGCCGGGTTTGCATCGCAAGGCTCTGCGGCTGTATCGGATTATGCGCCGCTCCCGGAAAAATTGCGCCCGAAAACCCTGGACCGGGTCGTCGGGCAAAGTCATCTGCTGGGCCCGGGTAAGCCATTACGTCTTGTTCTGGACAGCGGTAATCCGCATTCCATGATTTTCTGGGGGCCGCCCGGTACCGGTAAAACTACACTCGCGCGACTGGTCGCAGCACATTGCGATGCCGAATTCATTGCGCTGTCGGCAGTGTTGGCGGGTGTTAAAGAAATCCGCGAAGCGATCGCTTTCGCTGAAAAGGCACGTCAGGCGGGTCGTCGGACGATTCTGTTTGTGGATGAAGTCCATCGCTTCAACAAGAGCCAGCAGGACGCCTTTCTACCGCATGTGGAATCGGGTCTGTTCACCTTCATTGGTGCCACGACCGAGAATCCATCCTTCGAAGTGAATGCTGCATTGCTGTCACGAGCGGCGGTGTATGTACTTAAGTCGCTTAATGCGGACGAGTTGGGCGAATTGTTCGAGCGTGCTCTGGCCGAACTGCCGCACGCGGCAATGACAGAGGATGCCCGGTCGCGCCTCATCGGTGTGGCCGATGGCGATGCACGCAAACTGCTTAATCTGATCGAACAGACATTGGCGGCCGCCAGCGCCGCCAATGTGAACGAGATCGATGCCGATTTTGTTGCCAATACGCTGGCACAGAACCTGCGTCGTTTCGATAAAGGCGGTGATGCCTTTTACGACCAGATCTCCGCCTTGCACAAATCCGTGCGCGGTTCCAACCCCGATGCAGCACTCTACTGGTTCGTGCGCATGCTGGACGGCGGCGCCGACCCACGCTATCTGGCGCGTCGTATTGTGCGCATGGCGTGGGAAGACATCGGCCTGGCCGACCCGCGCGGTGCTCAAATCGCGTTACAGGCGGCCGAAACCTACGAGCGCTTGGGTTCACCCGAGGGCGAACTTGCGCTGGCCAATGCCGTGCTCTATCTGGCATCGACCGCCAAATCCGACGCCGCTTACCGCGCGTATAATCAGGCGCGCGCCTTCGTGAGCGCCGATGAATCCCGCCCCGTGCCCATGCATCTGCGGAATGCACCGACCAAGCTCATGAAACAGCTCGGTCACGGCGATGGATACCGTCATGCGCACGATGAGTCCGGGGCCTATGCCGCCGGCGTCGATTATTTTCCGGAAGGAATGCAGGACCAAGTTCAGACCTTGCCCTGGTACCAGCCTGTGGAGCGTGGTCTCGAAGCCCGCATCAAAGAACGATTAGCCCAGTTAAGAGAGTTAGACCGAAATGCTTGATATCCAGTTGCTCCGTACCCAGCCTGAAGATGTTGCCCGCCGTCTGGCGACGCGTGGTGATGAGATCGACTTCACCCCGTTCAATGCCCTGGAGGCCGAGCGCAAAAGCTTGCAACAACGAACGCAGGATCTGCAGGCACAACGTAACAGTTTGTCCAAGCAGATCGGCGTGCTCAAAGGCAAAGGTGAAGACGCCAGCGCTGTCATGGCCGAAGTGGGCCAGCTGGGTGATGAACTCAAAGCGTCGGAGGCACGCCTTGCGGTGCTGCTCGAGGAAATCACGGCATTTACCTCGGCGTTGCCGAACCTGCCGGGCGATGATGTTCCCGTCGGCGCCGATGAAAACGATAACGTCGAGATCAAGCGCTGGGGCGAAGTACCGGTCTTCGATTTCGACATCAAAGACCACGTTGATATCGGTGCAGGTCTGAATGGGATGGATTTCGAAACCGCGACCAAACTGACTGGCTCGCGTTTTGTGGTGCTGCAAGGGCCGGTGGCGCGTTTGCATCGAGCCCTGGCGCAATTCATGCTCGACACGCACACCGCCGAGCACGGTTACACCGAACTTTATGCGCCCTATCTGGTAAATAGCGCCAGCCTCTATGGCACCGGCCAGTTGCCCAAGTTTGCCGAGGACCTGTTCCAGGTGCCGCGTGGCGAGGCTGAGCCGTATTACCTGATCCCCACGGCTGAAGTGCCGGTCACCAACATTGTGCGTGATACCATCACGCCGGCCGAACAGCTGCCGCTCAAGTGGGCGTGCCACACACCGTGTTTCCGCTCGGAAGCCGGCTCGGGGGGCCGCGATGTGCGTGGTCTCATCCGTCAGCACCAGTTTGAAAAAGTCGAACTGGTGCAGATCACAGCGCCCGAGCAGTCGGCACAGGCGCATGAAGATCTCACGCGCCACGCAGAGACCATTCTGGAAAAGCTCGGCTTACCGTATCGACGCATCGTGCTGTGTACGGGCGATATGGGCTTCTCGTCACAGAAAACCTATGACCTCGAAGTTTGGCTGCCGGCGCAGAACACCTACCGCGAGATTTCCAGCTGCTCGAACTTTGGCAGCTTCCAGGCACGGCGGATGCAGGCACGCTTTCGCAATGCGCAAGGCAAGCCCGAACTTGCGCACACGCTCAATGGCTCCGGCCTGGCGGTAGGCCGTACCCTGGTAGCCATTCTGGAGAACTACCAGCAGGCTGACGGCAGTGTGCGCGTACCCGATGTGTTGCAACCCTATATGGGCGGCATCAAGGTATTGTCAGCGCAGGCCTGATCCGCTTCTGGCCGGTGTGCTGATGCCGTATGTCCGGGTCGGCGCACTCACGGAGAACCCCGTCGTCGGATAGAGTCGCGACAGAATCGCGTAGTACATCCGCACGTTTTCCGCAGTCACGACGGCCTCCCCGCCACGAATCTTGACCCCGTCTTTGGTTTGCCCCAGTTGGGGCAGAGCCTTTTTGACATCGGCCCACGAATCCGGATTGAGACCCATGGATTTGGCGCCTTTGCGCGCCATGTTGATCTGGTTGGGGCCCACGTTGTACGACGCGATCGCCATCCAGGTGCGGTCCGGTTCGGGCACAGAATCCGGAATCTCATCGCGTAGATAGTCAAGGTAGCGCGCACCGCCCATAATGCTCTCGTAGGGGTCGAGTCGATTGCGTACCCCCAACCGGTCAGCCGTATCGCCCGTCAGCATCATCATGCCGCGCACCCCGGTTTTACTCACGGCGTTAGCATCCCATTTGGATTCCTGGTAGGCCAGTGCAGCCAGCAAACGCCAGTCGTAACCGCTGGTACTCTGCGCACGTTTGAACTGCGTCATATACTGGGGCAACCGGGTCTGTATGCGTGATAAAAAGCCCTTGCGATCCGAACCCTGTAGTCGATCTATAGCCCCGAAATAACGGTCTTGCAACTGACGCAGGGTGCCGTCCTTCTCGGCACTGGCTAAAAACTGGTTCGCCTTCAGAGCCAGCTTCTCGCCCGAGCGTTTGGGAAATACCCAGACGATGTCTTCCTCCCGATCGACATCAACCGTGCTGTCGATCCCCGAAATGTAATTCAGTGCAACCCGGAAGGCCGCACCCGGCACAATCGCCAGATCAATTTGACCTTTTCCAACGGATTCAAGCAGCTCGGTTTCCGACCAACCGGGATGCGCCTCCTGACGTGGGGTAATCTTCTGCTGGGCCAGGCTGGCCATCAAGGGTTCATAGCTATTGGATTGAAGCGTGTGCACGACCTGTTGATGGAGTTGTCCGATCCGGGTCATCGGAATCGCGCTGGCGGATTGAACCAGCACCAGGTTATCGCGGGCGTAAGGCTTCGAAGCCATCAGTAGGGAAGCCGAGGGTTTCATTTCATCATCCGCACCCGTCAGGTTGCGGCTGGTGGGCGCCTCGACAAAACGTTGCGTTAACCAGGCCGCTGCCATATGCACCTCGCCCCGTTCGAGCAACTGATGCAAGCTTTGTTCGTCAGCCGCGATGACAAATCGGACCGATTTGCCAAGCGACTGGGCAAAAGCTGCCACCAGATCATGGTCAAACCCGCTTTCCAGGATGATCGCTTTGCCTTGTGCGTCGGTTGTCCGCTCGCGGCCAAAACTCGTCGGGCTGACTCGAGTGCCAACCACCAGCTCCCGGGAAAGCGCCAGCGGTTGGATATGCGGTAGGAGAAACCAGACGCCAATCGCTAAAAGAGCCGCCAAGCCCACCGCTTTAAGCCAGAGCAGCCAACGCGGCGCTGCGTTAATGCGGCGCATTACATCCTGCGTCCGTCTGGCGATCGCTGTCAGACGGGGGTGCTTTTCTGCAGGGGAGGCTTCCGGGCGGGACATGGGCAGATGCTCCTTGCGGGATTGGGCCACTTTATCACGCCCGTCAGACAGACCCGCCTTCCAATGGGGCCTGATCCTGCTATAATCACGGGTTCGGAGAGGTGGCAGAGTGGTCGAATGTACCTGACTCGAAATCAGGCGTACTGCAAGGTACCGTGGGTTCGAATCCCACCCTCTCCGCCA
>VEQK01000039.1 GCA_018883265.1 Rhodocyclaceae bacterium
GCACCAACGGATTATGAGTCCGCTGCTCTAACCAGGCATGAGCTAGAGGCCCGTATTCAAGACCTTAGTTGTTGCTCAGTTATTCGTATCAACGAAGCTGCGCAGCTTGTCCGAACGCGACGGATGACGCAGCTTGCGCAGGGCCTTGGCTTCGATCTGACGGATACGTTCGCGGGTGACGTCGAACTGCTTGCCAACTTCTTCCAGCGTGTGGTCCGTATTCATTTCGATGCCGAAGCGCATACGCAGTACCTTGGCTTCCCTCTGGGTGAGGCTGTCGAGGATATCCTTGGTAACTTCGTGCAGGCTGGCGTTCATTGCCGCCTCCAGCGGCGACAGGGTAGCCGTATCTTCGATGAAATCGCCCAGATGCGAATCATCGTCGTCACCGATCGGTGTTTCCATCGAGATCGGTTCCTTGGCAATCTTGAGGATCTTGCGGATCTTGTCTTCCGGCATCTCCATCTTGATGGCCAGGGTGGCCGGATCCGGCTCGAAACCGGTTTCCTGAAGGATCTGACGCGAAATACGGTTCATCTTGTTGATCGTTTCGATCATGTGCACCGGAATACGGATGGTGCGCGCCTGGTCGGCGATCGAACGGGTGATGGCCTGACGGATCCACCAGGTAGCGTAGGTCGAGAACTTGTAACCACGGCGGTACTCGAACTTGTCCACGGCCTTCATCAGGCCGATGTTGCCTTCCTGGATCAGGTCCAGGAACTGCAGGCCACGGTTAGTGTACTTCTTGGCGATGGAGATGACGAGACGCAGGTTGGCCTCGGTCATTTCCTTTTTGGCGTCGCGTGCACGGCGCTCGCCCTTGGTCATCTGGTCGTGGATGCCACGGATTTCGTCGAGCGTGATTCCCAGCGCTTCTTCCATGCTGATAAGCTTCTTCTGCCATTCATGCACGGCCGGCACGTTACGTTCCAGAATGCCCTGCACGTTTTTCGGGGCATTCGCCACTTCTTTCTGAATCCAGCGCAGATTCACGATGTTCGGGCGGAACACTTTGATGAAGTGCTCGCGCGGCATGCCGCACTTGTCGACGCAAATGGCCAGGACCTGACGCTCCGCAATCCGGATCTGCTCGCGCAGGCCACGAACGTTCTGGCAGAGCTTCTCGATGGTACGAGAGTTAAAGCGGATGTTGAGTAGTTCATCGGTGATCTGCTTGCGCAGACGGATGTAACCGGCGTCCGATGTGCCTTTGCTTTTGAGTGCTTTCAGCTCGCGGCTGTGCAAGCCCTCGATCTTGGCAAAGCGCTCGAGCGCCGCCTCTTTCAACTTGGCCAGGGAAGCGGCGTTAGCAGCGGCTTTGGCTTCGCCGCTATCGTCTTCTTCTTCGGCGTCGATGTCGTCGTCCTGGGCTTCAGCGGCGGCCGCAAGCATTTCTTCTTCGGCTTCCACGTCGACCAGACCATCGACCAGCTCGTCGATCTTCATTTCATCGATAGCGACCTTCTTGGCCATGTCGATGATGTCGGTCACTACGGTCGGGCAGGCGCTGATCGCCAGCACCATATCGCGCAGACCGGCTTCGATACGCTTGGCGATCTCGATTTCCTTGTGGCGGTCGAGCAGTTCGACGGTGCCCATTTCGCGCATGTACATGCGCACCGGATCCGTCGTACGGCCAAACTCGGAGTCGACAGTGGCCAGCGCCTGTTCGGCCTGCTCTTCAACCACTTCGTCGTCGGCGACCGGGGCAGCCGTGTCGGCCATCAACATGTCTTCGGCAGAAGGAGCCTCGTCATAGACATTGATGCCCATGTCGTTGAGGGTGGACTTCATGGCCTCGACCTGTTCGGCGTCCATGACGGAATCCGGCAGGTGGTCATTGATTTCGGCATGCGTCAGATAGCCACGCTCCTTGCCCATCTTGATGAGGGCTGTGATACGTGCCTTGAGTTCTTCCGGCGAAATCTGCTGAACGGTAGTGCTCCCGAGCAGACGCTTGCCGTCCTTGCCCTTACCTTTACCCTTGCCCTTGGTCGTTGCTTCGGGGATGGGTGCAGCAGCTACCGGGACGATGGGCGCTTCGGTTGCCGGCTTGGTGGCCGGTTGTTTTGGCGTCGGCTTGCTGGCGGCTACCGGCGCAACCGGTTTTTTGACCTCTTGCTTGGGGGCAACTTTCTTGGGCGTTACCGGTGCAGCGACTTGGGCGACAGGTTTTTTGGGCGCGGGTTTGGCGGTCTTGGCCGGTGCAGCCTTGGGTTTTGCTGCGACGGCTTTAGTCACGGGTTTCTTTGGTGCCACTTTGAGCGGCGCCTTGGCGGCGGACTTTGCTGCAGTTTTGGCGGGTTTTACGGGCGCTTTTGGGGCAACAGTCTTGGGTGTTGCCTTGGCGCTCGGTTTGGCCGTCTTGGCGACGGGTTTGGTCGTTTTGCTTACCGTGGCCGTAGTCTTTTTGGCCGGAGCCGCCTTGGCGACAGTCTTGGCGGTGGGTTTTGCAATTTTCTTTGCGGCAGTCTTGGGTTTTGTAGCCATAGCAGCATCCGTTGCATCTTTACGACGCGATGGTTGAGTGGGACGTAGTGTCAGTTTCCAGTTCGACAAAGCGCGCAACCTCAAATTCAGGGGAAATCTAGTAAACCTTTAATTATACACGAAAATCAGCCTATTTTCTAGGCAAATTCCGTGCCAAACTCAACGCCGGCGGCCCGTTCGGCCCAGTTGTTGCAGGCTTTGCAGGAGTTGGGCGTAGCGCGTCTTCTCATCCGGGTTGAGGACGCCGCGCTGGGCCGCCTGTTGCAGGGTGGCGAGTTCGGCATCGAGCTGATCCCGTTCGATCTGGGCGACGATGCCATCCAGTTCGGCGCCCAGTGCCTCTTTTTCAAGGGGTTCAGATAAAAGACTGGCAAAAATCTCGGCCAGAAGCGGCGCCTCTTCGCTGCCACGAACCCGTTCCAGTAGTTCGGAAGGCTGGGGGTTGCTGGCCAGCTGGGGAAGCAGGCGGCGGACGCTGGGGCTTAAAGGGTCATTGTCTGGCAACCGACTGGCCAGATTAGAAGGGAGGTCGGCGACCAGTTCGGGCGCCTGGACCAGAACGCGGAGCAGACGGCGGATGAGTGAGGGTGCGTGCCGGGGTGCCCGGGCGGGTGCGGCCATGGGGCTGGCGGCTTGTCGGCTTAACTCGCAGCCGCGTTCGACTTCACTGGGTTGCAGGCCAGTCTTATCGGCCAGTTGTTTCACTATTTGCAGGCGCAACATGGGTGTTGGAATCTTCTGCAGTAGCGGCTTGGCTTCGGCCAGCAACTTGGCACGCCCTTCGGCGCTGGTCAGATCGACATGACCGCAGAGGGTCTGCAACAGGAACTCGGAGAGCGGCGTGGCACGGTCGATGGCTGCCTGAAAAGCGTCTTTGCCGAGGTCGCGGACATAGCTGTCCGGGTCGTGTTCGGGCGGCAGGAAGGCAAAGGCCAGCACCTTCTGCTCAGCCAATGCTTCCAGGCTGTTCTCCAGGGCGCGCCAGGCGGCCTTGCGTCCGGCGGCATCGCCGTCAAAGCAGAAGACCACACGGTCGACCATGCGTAATAGTTTGCGGATGTGCATTGTCGTGGTCGCAGTGCCGAGGGTGGCAACGGCATTACCGATGCCGTGCTGCGCCAGTGCCACCACGTCCATGTAGCCCTCGACGACGATGACGGTGTCGGTCTGGCGACAGGCTTCGCGTGCCTGCGGCAAGCCGAAGACCTCGCGCCCTTTTTCGAAGAGCGGCGTCTCCGGCGAGTTCAGGTATTTGGGCTCACCCTGATCCAGAATGCGGCCGCCAAAGGCGATAACCTGGCCCTTCTGATCCAGGATCGGGAACATCACGCGATCACGAAAGCGGTCGTAACGACGCTTCTGTTCGTTCTCAATTACTAGGCCATCTTTGATCAGTGCCTGGAAGTTGGCGTTGTCGTATTCAGGAAAAACTGCGCGCAGATTCTGCCAACCCTCCGGCGCATAACCGATACCGAAGCGGGCGGCGATTTCGCCGGTGAGCCCGCGGCCTTTGAGGTATTCGATAGCCCGCGGCGATTTCTTGAGTTCGTCGCGGTAGTACTTGTGCGCTGTCAGCATGACGTCGAGCAGTGACGGGCCTTCGGCGGTGTCCGATGCCGGTTTCCGAACAGCGCGATCATTGATTTCCTGGGGTACGGTGAGACCACAATGTCGCGCCAGATCTTCAATGGCGTCCGGAAAACTGAGCCCTTGGTGCTCCATCAGAAATCCGATGGCGGTGCCGTGGGCGCCACAGCCAAAACAGTGATAGAACTGCTTGGCAGGGCTGACGGTAAACGAAGGCGACTTCTCTTTATGGAAGGGGCAGCAGGCAGCGTAGTTGGCGCCCGCTTTTTTGAGTGGTACGACGCGATCGATGATCTCGACGATATCGATGCGAGCCAGTAGTTCCTGAATGAAAGATTCCGGAATCATGATCGGGACCGTGCGGTGCTCGTGTCCTCGCTACTTAGCCCTGCAGTGCTGCTTTCACCAGCTGCGATACGCCCGAAAGATCGGTCTTGCCGGCCAGCTGTGGCTTGAGCACGCCCATCACTTTGCCCATATCGGCTGGACCGGCGGCGCCCGTCTGTGCAATGGCCGCTTTGATGGCAGCGGTAACCTCATCAGCCGACATTTGTGCGGGCAGATAGGGTGTCAGTACATCGATTTCAGCGCGTTCGACTGCGGCCAGGTCTTCTCGGCCTGCTTGTTCGTATTGGTTAAGGCTGTCGCGACGCTGCTTGATCAGCTTATCGACCACGGCGGCAACGGCGGCATCGTCTAGCGTGATGCGATCATCAACTTCGCGTTGCTTGATGGCAGCAAGCAGAAGGCGAATGGCGGCCAGACGTTCGGTTTCGCGCGCCTTCATCGCGGACTTCATGTCTTCGGTGATGCGGTCTTTAAGGCTGGTCGTCATGGTGGGCTCGCTATTTTCAGGGTTGGCCACGCAAAATCATGGCTGATAAAACGGCAAAAGCCGCCGGAGGCCGGCGGCTTTCGTGAATCGGCGCTAGGCGGCGATTAGTAGAGCTTGCGCGGCAGCTGCTGGCTACGCAAGCGCTTGTGCAGACGCTTCACAGCGGCAGCCAGCTTGCGCTTACGCTCAGCCGTCGGCTTTTCGTAGAACTCACGGGCACGCAGTTCGGTCAGCAGACCGGTTTTTTCGACAGTGCGCTTGAAGCGGCGCATGGCGACTTCGAACGGCTCGTTTTCCTTAACGCGAACGCTGGGCATTCAACAACTCCAATCGGTTTGAAACTACCTCGACAATATCGCCGGGACAGGGATGAAATCTTCAGAACTGGTGATTTTACGACAAAAACCGGAAAAATCAAAATATTCCCGATGTCTGGGGCGCCTTTGTGGTGCGCTCGCTACAATAGCGATCCATGAACACCCCGGAATTCCCCCCGGCAACTGCCGAACCCCCACTCAAAGCGCCGCTGGTGCTCGGCGTAGAGTCGTCATGCGACGAAACCGGGGTGGCGCTGGTTACGCTGGATCCTGTGACGGGCGTACCAAAATTGCTGGGGCAGGCGTTGCATACCCAGGTCGCCATGCATGCCGCTTATGGTGGTGTCGTGCCCGAGTTGGCGTCACGCGACCATATCCGCCGGGTGGTGCCGCTGCTGCGGCAAACGCTGGCCGAGGCACGCCTCGAACTGTCTGCCGTGGATGCCATTGCCTACACCGCCGGGCCGGGACTGGCCGGAGCGTTACTGGTGGGGAGTGCCTTTGCCGAAGCGCTGGCTTTCGCACTCGATAAACCCGTGATCCCGGTGCATCATCTTGAAGGCCATTTGCTGTCGCCGTTGCTGACCGTCGACCCGCCGCAATTCCCATTTGTCGCACTCCTGGTATCAGGGGGGCATACCCAGCTGATGTGCGTAACCGGGGTTGGGCATTACGAATTACTGGGTGAAACGCTCGATGACGCCGCCGGTGAGGCTTTCGATAAAAGCGCCAAATTGCTGGGGCTGGGTTATCCGGGAGGGCCAGCGCTCGCGGCGTTGGCCGAAACAGCGGACCCTTCGCTGGTTGCCGAGATCAAATTACCGCGCCCTATGCTGCACTCGGGCGATCTGGAATTCAGTTTTGCCGGGTTGAAGACGGCCGTGCTGACCAAAGTGAAGGCAGCCGAAGCCGCGGGCGGGCTCTCGGGTACAGGTCGTGCGGCCCTGGCGGCGGCCGTTCAGGAGGCCATTGCCGCTGTCCTAGTCGCCAAATGCCTGCAGGCACTCAAACAGACCGGGTTATCACGGCTGGTGGTCGCAGGCGGTGTGGGGGCTAACCGGTATCTGCGTGCGTCGTTGATCTCTGCTTGCCAGCGCCGCAAGTGCGAGGTTTATTTTCCGGATCCCAGCCTGTGTACCGACAACGGCGCTATGATTGCTCTGGCGGGATTATTGCGGCTCACGAGCGGCACGTTATCCAAAACAGCGGGCGGCTTCTCGGTGAAACCGCGCTGGCCCTTGATGGAAGCTTAGCCCTTCTTTTTGCTACCGATCTTCGTTTCCTGCCCCGCGAGTAGTCGGCGCAGGTTGCCGGCGTGTTTGATCAGCAGAATCGATGCCATCAGCGTAATCGGCACAATCACTGGCGTGGGTAGTCCCATGAAAACCGCATAAACGGGCGCCAGCAGCGCGGCGGTGATCGCCGACAACGAGGAATAGCGGAGTGTGAAGGCCATGAACAGCCAGGTGCCCAGTGTCGCCAGGCCAAGTGGCCAATAGAGCGCCAGCAGTACACCGGCCGAAGTGGAAACGCCTTTGCCACCCTTGAACCCAAGCGTGACTGGAAACACATGGCCAAAAAACGCAATCAGACCGATCCAGCCCAGCAGATCGGCTGGCAGCCCCATGGCTGCCGCTACGCCGATAGCGATGGCGCCCTTGGCCGCATCGCCGAATAGCGTAAGAAAAGCCGCCAGCTTGTTGCCGGTACGCAGCACATTGGTGGCGCCGGGGTTGCCCGAGCCGAACGAGCGGGGGTCGGCCAGGCCAAAGGCTCTGGAGACGACCACGGCAAAGGGGATGCAACCGATCAGATAGGCAGCGATCACGGTGCTAATCAACAGCGCGGGAGTTGTCTCTTGCAAAGGAAGAATCTGGGCGAGCAAATCAGGCGTCATGGCAATCTCGTCTAACGATGGGCGCGTCTGTCAGCTACAATGCGGCCGCAGCATGCGCATTGTAGCGTGCCAGACCGTCTGACGATTTTTGCCATGGACCTCATCTTTATTGAAGCCCTTCGTGTTGAAACCCTGATCGGCATCTATCCGCGTGAACGGATCGTGCCGCAGCCCGTCGTCATCGATCTCAAGATCGGCCACTCGACGGCGACAGCGGGCGCCAGCGATGATATTCACGACACGATCGATTACGCCGAGGTGGTGAGCCGTCTGCGCAGCGTGCTGGCCGAAAAACATTTTCTGTTGCTGGAAAAGCTGGCCGAGTTTGTGGCGACACTGCTGCTGGAAGATTTTGCGGCGCAGTGGGTGCAGGTATCGGTGGCCAAGCTGGGCATGATGCCGGGCGTAGCACGCGTCGGCGTGGTGATTGAACGATCCGCCTAAGTTTCCAGCTGAGGTATGGGTCGAGTTTGGCTCGATTTCCGACGCTTTTTGTCGATGAGAACCGGGCTCGGCCCGTGCCTCAGCATGCCCTCTTAGCCTCGGGGATGATGTTTTTCGTGCAGCGACTTCAAACGCTCGCGGGCCACATGCGTATAGATCTGCGTCGTCGTAATGCTGGCGTGACCCAGCAGTAACTGCACCACGCGCAGATCTGCCCCATGGTTAAGCAAGTGGGTTGCAAATGCGTGGCGCAGCACGTGGGGGGACAAACGCTCACGCGGAATTCCCGCTTTGATGCCATACCGTTTAATGATCTGCCAGAAGCCTTGGCGCGTCAGTGGCTTGGTTTTCTGGCCAATAAAGAGCACATCGGCCGGTTGTCCATCGGTGAGCTCAAGGCGTGGCCATTCCATATAACGTGCAATCGCATCGAGCGCCGCTTCACCCAAGGGGACAAGTCGTTCCTTGTCGCCTTTGCCCATGACGCGCACGATACCCATGTCGCGGTTGAGATCCGTCAGGCGCAGGTTCACCAGTTCCGAGACTCGTAAGCCAGTGGCGTAGAGTACTTCCAGCATCGCTAGGTCACGTAGGCCGCGGGCGGTCTTTTGATCCGGTGCCTCGAGCAATGCGGTCACATGATCTTCGCTCAAGGTCTTGGGCAGACGCCCGGGGCGAATCGGCATGACCAACGTGCGTGTCGGGTCATCGGCACGTTCACCGCGGGACACGGACCAGCGGAAGTAACGACGCAGCGTTGAAATCGCACGCGCCTGCGAGCTCTGTTTATGCGTCTGCGCAAGATAAGCAACGTAACGATTCAGATCGGCATCGGTCGCCGTGCGCAACCCGCTTTGCTGCTTGATGAGCCAGTGAGCCAGCGCGGTGAGATCGCGTCGGTAACTGGCTAGCGAATTAGCCGAGAGGCCGGCCTCCAGCCAGAGACTGTCGCAGAAGATATCAACGACACTCTGTGCTTCGGTAGGCAGTGGCGGTTGGCTGGGGAGTCTAGGCATGAATTGGCGCACTAGACTCGCGGTCGAGCAGCCAGGCCTTCAAAGTGAGCATTGGGCCCTCGCTGGCATGGTTGAAGCCTGTCAGCCGATTTTTACCAGCCGAAATAATGCGATGACAAGGCACAATCAACGGCAAGGGGTTACTGCCCAGTGCCTGACCCACGGCGCGGGGTGCGCTATCCAGTTGTTTGGCCAGCTCGCCGTAAGTATGCGTGGTGCCGCTGCGGGTTGCACAAAGCACGGTGCGTAACCGTTTCTGGAAATCGGTGTGTGGTTCGTCCAGCGGCACGGTGAAGACATGAGCCGGGTTGGCAAACCAGGCGCGCAGCTGACGGGTGATGTCTTCCAGTAATGGTTCGCGAACCCCGCAGACTGCGGCACGGGCCGCCTGCGTGGGGGCGGAGTCGGTCAGAAAGACTAATGTCGCCAGCGCATCGGCAGCAGGCGATAACCGGATGCCGATATGAATCCTGTCACGCAGGTTGGCCGGAGCTTGTGCAGCGACCTCGCCCAACCGCACAACAGCATCAAAAGAGGATTCGCCGTTGTGGTGGCTGTCAGCCGCGGATTTCGCCATGGCCAAGTACGATCCATTTCTGGGAGGTCAGGCCCTCGAGGCCCACCGGGCCTCGCGCATGGATCTTGTCGGTCGAGATGCCGATCTCGGCGCCCAGACCATACTCGAAGCCATCGGCAAAGCGCGTCGAGGCGTTCACCATGACTGAACTCGAATCCACTTCGCGCAGGAAGCGCATGGCGTTGCCGTAGTGATCGGTCACGATCGATTCGGTGTGCTGCGACGAATACCTGTTGATGTGCGAAATCGCCTCATCCAGGCCGGCAACGATTTTGACGGCAATGATGGGTGCCAGATATTCGGTCACCCAGTCTTCCTCGGTGGCGGCAACGGCATAGGGCAGGAGCGCCTGTGTCTCGGCGCAGCCACGAATCTCGACACCCTTGTCCTTGAGCATGGAACCGATGCGGGGTAGCAGATCTTTCGCGATACTCCGGGCGACCAACAGCGACTCGGTCGTGTTGCAGGTGCCGTAACGTTGAGTTTTGGCGTTCTCGACAATGCGCAATGCCATATCGGGGTTAGCATCATCGTCGATGTACACGTGGCAGTTGCCATCCAGGTGCTTGATCATCGGCACGCGTGATTCCTTGATCAGACGCTCGATCAGACCCTTGCCACCGCGTGGCACGATCACATCAATGTCGTCGCGCAGCGTGATCAGAATACCGACTGCCGCACGGTCGGTGGTATCGATGCATTGCACGCCTTGCGCGGGTAGGCCTGCAGTCGACAGTGCCTGCTGCACTAATGCGGCAATGGCACGGTTGCTGTTGAGCGCCTCCGAGCCGCCACGCAGAATCGTGGCGTTGCCCGACTTGATACACAACGCGGCGGCATCCGCCGTGACATTGGGACGCGCTTCGTAAATGATGCCGATCACGCCAAGCGGCACGCGCATCTTGCCGACCTGGATGCCCGACGGGCGGGTGCTCATGTCGGTGATGCTGCCTACAGGGTCGGGCAGGCTGGCAATCTGTTCGACGCCCTCAGCCATTGCAATGATGCCCTTGTCACTCAGCGTTAGGCGATCGAGCATGGCCGCTTCGAGGCCGTTTTTGCGGGCAGACGCTAAGTCTTGTTCATTGGCCCCACGCAGCGCAGGGGCTTGATCTCGAATCAGCCGTGCCAGCGTGAGAAGTGCGTTATTTTTTTGTTCGGTTGAGGCGCGCGCCATGCCGCGTGATGCCGCGCGGGCATCCTTGGCCAATTGGCGAATTGCTTGATCAAGTTGGGTGTTTTGTGTCGTCATAGAGCAATGATGCCTGTCAGCAGAGTTTTAATGCAAGTGCAGCCAGTTCGGTCCAGGGATCGCCTTGCCCGATCCCCTTGGCCATACGGTCCAGGCGACTGATCTGTTCAAGCGCCACACGCCAGCTGATCTTGGTGCGGCGCTGGGCAGCGGCACGCAGTTGCTGGGCGCGCTGCGGCGGCATACGCATCGTTCGCAGACGTTCCTCGGGCGATCCACCGGCCGCAGTGAGCTGGACCAGGGTGCGAATATCTTCGGCCAGCCAGAACAGCATCATCGGTAATGCCTCGCCCTGTTCACGCAGGCCGGCCAGGGTTCGGGAGAAGCGCGCCAGATCGCCGTCAAGCAGTGCGCCGCGCAGGCTTTCCATATCCAGCCGGGAGACGTCAACCACCGCCGCTTTGATCTGATCCAGCGTGAGCGGCCCAGCCGGATAGAGCAGGCCAAGTTTGAGCACCTCCTGGTTGGCGGCGAGAAGATTGCCCTCGACATGGTGAGCAACGTATTCCAGCGCATCCGGCGCAGCCGACTGCTGCTGCCGGGCCAGGCGTTCGGCGAGCCAGCGGGGGAGCGCCTTGATACCGGGTGGGACGCACGGGATGACGATGGCGTTTTTGCTGCTGGTGAAATTCTGGAACCAGGCCGCCTTCTGTTCTCGCCAGCCGAATTCATGCAGGGTCATCAGGATGATGAAGTCTGCTGCTACCGGAGGCGCGCTGTCGAGCAGGGCCTGAAGGGCCTCGGGGCCGCCGCGGCCGAGCTTGCCCGTTGGGACACGTAACTCGACGATTTTGCTGCCGCCAAATAAGGAGCCGCCCTGCGTGGCGTAGGCCAGTTGCTTCCAGTCGAAGGGGTGGCTGACAGTCAACACCTCACGTTCGTCGAAGCCCTTTTCTCGGGCTGCGGCACGAATCGCATCGGCGGCCTCAATAACAAGCAGCGGGTCGTCTCCGTGAATGGCATAGATCGGCGCCAAAGGCCCGTTGAGATGGGCAGCCAGACGGCCGACGCCATCCGTGCCGCCCAGATTCACTGCATGCCTCCCAGAGGTTGCATTCCGGACGGCGTCAGTAACTGCTGATCCGTGCTCTGGGAGCTGGTATTGGGGCTCCGTTTACCTAGTTCCGACTTGGGTTTCTTGGGGGCCGTCAACACGGTGCCCGGGGGGACGCGGATCGTCGACAGTCGTTGCAGCACCTGAATGGCCGCGTCATTCTGCATGTCGCGGATCAACATCGCGTCTTCCTGCTCTTTCGACAGCACTTCCTGTGGCGTTTGCGGGTTGAACGAGATTTCGCGGGTCATTTCAATCGTCGTTGGTGGGTAGAGTTCGAGCCCACTGCCTGAATCCACCTTGAAGCCCAGTCGATAGGTGAGGCGATATTCCCGCGCTAGGCCGGTCGGGTTAACTGCCACCACCGTTTTTGTCTGCTGGTCTCCGAGGACGCGCAAGATCACTTCGGTCCGATCTTTGTATTCATCGGGCACGACGCCGATGCCGTTGGCGCGAAGCTGCGATTTCAGTACCTGGGCAAATGGTGATGTGTCTGATACACCCGAAACATAGACTGTCTTGAAAGGCAGATTCACGCTGAGTGCGCCGCGCAGTTTGAAGCCGCAACCGGCAGCGATGCCCAGAATCAACAGGCCGATCAACCAATGCCTGACCCCAGAGAGATAAAGCAGACGTGACATGATCGCCCTTTCTAAATGGTTCTAGGTTAGGCGACGATGTTGACGAGGCGGCCGGGCACGACCACGATCTTCTTGGGTGCGGCGCCGTTGAGCTGCTTTTGCGCCGCTTCGCAGGCGATGGCCGCAGCTTCGATCGTTGCCTTGTCGGCATCGGCGGCGATTCGGATGCTTCCACGCAGCTTGCCGTTGATCTGCAGCATGAGCTCGATTTCCGATTGCACCAGCGCCGCCGGATCGCAGACCGGAAAGCGTTGCGTTGCCACATTCTGACCTGGACGTAGTTGCGTATAGATCGCCTCGCCGATGTGCGGCACGATCGGGAAGAGCATCAGCATCGCAGCCTCCAGCAGTTCCTGACGCAGGGCACGGCCGGCCGCATCGTTAAGCAGTGTTTTGTCGGCGGCGTTGAGCAGTTCCATCACGGCGGCAATCACCGTATTGAACTGCTGACGACGACCGTAATCGTCGGACACCTTCTGAATCGTCTGGTGTAATTTGCGGCGGAGTTCCTTCTGCGGGTCGCTGAGCACCGTGTCGTTGTTGGCGGCAGCAACAATACCGACGCTGACGTGTTCATAAGCCAGCTTCCACAAACGACGCAGGAAGCGATGCGCGCCTTCGACGCCGGCGTCTGACCATTCCAGCGATTGATCCGGCGGGCTGGCAAACATCATGAACAGACGCGCTGTGTCGGCACCGTACTGGTCTATCAGAATCTGCGGGTCGACGCCGTTGTTCTTGGACTTCGACATCTTCTCTGTGCCGCCAACAATCACCGGCTGGCCGTCGGCTTTGAGAATCGCACCCGTCGGGCGACCGCGCTCGTCGGTGGCAACATCGACATCGGCCGGGTTGAACCACAGCTTCTTGCCACCTTCACCTTCACGGTAGAAGGTCGGCGCCACCACCATGCCCTGCGTCAGCAGGTTGGCGAAGGGTTCATTCAGTTCAAAGCCATTGTTCTTGAAGAGACCGACATCGCGCATCAGTTTCGTGAAGAAACGCGCGTAGAGCAAATGCAGAATGGCGTGTTCGATCCCACCGATGTACTGATCGACACCGCCCTTGAGCCAATAGGCCGCACGCGAGTCGACCATCTGGTCGGCATTGTCCGGGCAGGCATAGCGTACGAAGTACCAGGATGACTCGACGAAGGTATCCATCGTGTCGGTTTCGCGCTTGGCCGCCTTGCCGCACTTTGGGCAAGTGGTCTCGTAAAACTCGGGCATACGGGCGAGGGGCGAACCGGCGCCGGTGATTTCCACGTTTTCCGGCAGCACGACCGGCAACTGGTCATCCGGCACGGGCACGTCGCCGCAATCGGCGCAGTGAATGATCGGAATCGGGCAGCCCCAGTAGCGCTGACGCGAAATACCCCAGTCGCGCAGGCGGAACTGAACTTTCTTTTCGCCCAGGCCCTTGGCGTACAAATCGCCGGCAATCTTGTCGACGGCCTGCGTGTACTTGAGGCCGTCGTAAACGCCGGAGTCGATACAAACGCCGCGCTGTTTGTCGCCGTACCATTCCTGCCAGGCGGTCGCGTCAAAAGACTCGCCTTCAACGGCGATGACCTGCTTCATCGGCAAGTGGTATTTTTGGGCGAACGCGAAGTCGCGCTCGTCATGCGCCGGCACGGCCATCACGGCGCCATCGCCATAACCCATGAGCACATAGTTGCCGACCCACACCGGCACTGGTGCGCCGGTCAGCGGATGCGTGACGGTAAAGCCGGTATCGACGCCGGATTTTTCCATCGTGGCCAGATCGGCTTCCGCCACGCCACCCTGTTTGCAGTCGGCAATAAACGACGCAACGGCAGGGTTCTTCTCGGCGGCGCGCAGCGCCAACGGGTGTTCTGGGGCCACGGCCACATAGGTGACGCCCATGATGGTGTCGGCGCGCGTGGTGAAGACCCACAGCTTGTCGTCCTGGCCATCAAGCGAGTAAGGGAACGCGAAGCGCACCCCAACGCTTTTGCCGATCCAGTTTTTCTGCATCAGGCGCACCTGTTCCGGCCAGCCGGTGAGCGAGTCCAGATCCGTTAGCAGTTCATCAGCATATTTCGTAATCGCCATGTAGTACATGGGGATCTCGCGCTTTTCGATCAGTGCGCCCGAACGCCAGCCGCGGCCGTCGATGACCTGTTCGTTGGCCAGCACGGTGTGATCGACCGGATCCCAGTTCACGGTGCCCAGCTTCTTGTAGATCAGACCCTTTTCATACAGGCGGGTGAACAGCCATTGTTCCCAGCGGTAGTACTCGGGCGTGCAGGTGGCCAGTTCACGCGACCAGTCAAAGGCAAAGCCCAAGCGCTGCAGCTGTGTGCGCATGGCATCAATATTTTCGTAGGTCCACTTGGCCGGCGGTACGTTGTTCTGCAGCGCGGCGTTTTCGGCCGGCATGCCGAAGGCATCCCAACCCATGGGTTGCAGGACGTTAAAGCCCTGCATGCCGTGATACCGCGCCAGCACATCACCAATGGTGTAGTTGCGCACGTGCCCCATGTGCAGCTTTCCGCTGGGGTAGGGGAACATCGAAAGGCAGTAGTACTTCGGCTGAGTGGGGTCACGGGGGGTCTCAACGGCGAGATCGGTCTTGGCGTCGAGCCAGTGTTTTTGCGCGGCCGTTTCAATGTCGGCGGGCAGATATTTTTCCTGCATGGCGTTTTATCGTTCTTAATGCTTCAAAACGCTTGATTATACCGGCCCAGAGGCATTCCGACGCCCTTTAAGACCGCATGGCAGGGTGTGTTGCAGAGTGAATCGGCGCGCAGCGGCGTCTGAACGATGCGGCACATCCTGCCATGCAGGCGTGAGGTCTTTAGGTGGATGGGGTTACGGGCATGCGTGACTCTCTCAGACGCCGAGTTTTACACTGTGGCGCCGATTTGTTCCGCAAGAAGTCCCAAAACCGCACCGAAAGGACGTTGGTCACCAGTGAAGTTTCAGAGGAATGTGGGGAGCGCTTGTGAGCGAATCGGCGCATAGCGGCGTCTGAGCGAACGACGCATCCCCGCGATCCAATACTTCGGCAGGCTTTTATCGGGCCAGATTGGGTGGCGTCATCGCCTGTTGCCAGAAGCGCGCCATCGCGCCACTGGTCACCAGCGCCATATCGGTCAGGCGGCCATAGTGGCGATACAGCCAGCCAAAGCCATTGGGCTGTTCGGTGTAGTCCGGCGTAATCGGCAGACCGGCCTCTTCACCGATGCGCTCGATGAGACGATCCATCAAGGCCTTGGGGTCGCTCTCGGCGCCCAGTTCATGGCAGGTCAAATCCCACAGCGCCTTGGCGCGGGCTTCGCTGATACCGGCGCGGCTGGCGAACCAGGGCAGTACCTCCGGGTACGGCGGGGTTTTGGTAACGCTATGATTTTTTGCGTTTTTCATGGTGATTCTCCTAGGGTTCGGGGCGGGTAATCCCCGGGGATTTATGCAAGATGGCTTTTTGTGAAAGCCTTCTTTGTTGCATTGCACAACAGTATGGAGGGTATAACGACTGATTTCAAGTTTTGTTGACATGAACCTTTTGTTGCATCCTAGTGTTTTGCATGTGAAATCAGTTTCTTTTGCATGAGTTTTTGGACTCTTTTGCATGTAAATTCAATGAGTTGGGTATGGTACGCAGGATTGCAATGTGGCGTCGGCATAAATGCCGACCTAATCCATTGTTTTTACAAGGATTAGTTGTTAATCGTGGTTTCATGCAAAAGAAAATCGTTGCTCTGGCAGTTGCCGGCCTGTCGACCGCTGCCTTCGCACAAACCAACGTGACCATCTACGGTGTTGCTGA
>VEQK01000040.1 GCA_018883265.1 Rhodocyclaceae bacterium
CCCACCACAAAGCGGTTGCGCACATCAATGCGCACCGCGTTGCGCTCGCTATCCCACACCACATCACCCGCGTATTGGCTGCGCCCTGACTCCGAATAGCCGCGTAGATAGTTCTGTGTATCCGAGTCATGGTGACGCTGGTAGAAGCCATCGGTGTAACCACGATTGGCAAGGCCTTCCAGCTCGCCGAGCAGGTTGGGGTTGAAAGGGCGGCCGGCTTTGGCATCGTCGATTGCACGGCGGTATGATTGGCAGGTACGAGCCACGTAATACGGCGACTTGGTGCGGCCTTCGATTTTGAGGGAATCAACGCCGATTTCAATGAGGCGTTCAACGTGTTCGATGGCACGCAGATCGCGCGAATTGAGGATGTAGGTGCCATGCTCATCTTCTTCGATGGGCATCTGTTCTCCGACGCGGGTGGATTCTTCAATGACCATGGGCGGCAGGGTGTTACCGGTCATGCCTGGCGTGGCCTCGGCCTCGGCATCCGGCTTGAGCTTGTAGTCCCAGCGGCAGGAGTTGGTGCAGGTGCCCTGGTTCGGATCGCGGTGATTGAAATATCCCGAGAGCAGGCAGCGGCCGGAATAGGCGATGCACAGCGCGCCGTGCACAAAGACCTCGAGTTCCATTTCGGGGCAGCGCTGGCGAATCTCGGCGACTTCATCAAGAGAAAGTTCACGTGAAAGGATGACACGGCTGATGCCCATCTTGCCCCAGAAGCGCACAGTCGCCCAGTTCACCGTGTTGGCCTGGACAGAGAGGTGCACGGGCATTTCCGGAAAGCGCTCGCGCACCATATCGATCAGGCCCGGGTCGGCCATGATCAGGGCGTCTGGCTTCAGGGCCACGACGGGTGCCATATCATCCAGATAGGTCTTGAGTTTGGCGTTATGCGGCGAGATGTTGCTCACCACATAAAACTGTTTTTGCCGGGCATGTGCCTCATCGATCCCTTCTTTGAGGGCATCCAGCGTGCTGAATTCATTATTGCGCACGCGCAGGCTGTAGCGCGGTTGGCCCGCGTAAACGGCATCGGCGCCAAAGGCGAAAGCGGTACGCATCATGGTGAGCGAACCGGCGGGGGCGAGAAGTTCGGTATGTTTCGACATAGTAGAATGCTGGGATTAAGCGCGTATTCTACCTATGGCCGAAAGCATCCTCATTAATTTCACCCCGCAAGAGACCCGGGTCGCTATCCTCGAGCAGGGGATCGTGCAGGAGTTGCACATCGAACGCCACGCTACGCGGGGCCTCGTGGGCAATATCTATGTGGGTAAAGTGGTCCGCATCCTCCCGGGTATGCAGTCGGCATTTGTCGATATCGGGCTGGAGCGCACCGCCTTTTTGCACGTTGCCGACATCTGGCAGGCAAGGATCGGGGAACCGGCCAGCCGCGAAACACAGCCCATTGAAAACGTCATTAGCGAGGGGCAGACCCTGGTCGTGCAGGTCATCAAAGACCCCATCGGCACCAAAGGGGCTCGGCTGGCGACGCAGGTATCGATTGCGGGTCGTATGCTGGTTTATCTGCCGCAAGAGAAACACATCGGCATTTCGCAACGGATTGACGAAGCAGAACGCGAAGCGCTGCGCGAGCGTCTGACGCGTCTGGTGCCGGCGGACGAGGCCGGCGGCTTCATCTTGCGGACCATTGCCGAAACGGCTGACGATGATGCGCTACAGGATGATATCGGGTACCTGCGTAAATTGTGGGCAGATATCAAGCAGCAGATCTTAACGGCCCCCGTGCCTTCGCTAATCTATCAGGATCTCTCGTTAGCGCAGCGGGTACTGCGAGATTTTGCTAACTCGGAAACGGAGCGGATTCTCGTCGATTCGCGCGAGACTTTCCAGAAGCTGCAGGATTTTTCTCGTGTTTACGTACCGGCGATCGTGAATCTGCTCGAACATTACAACGAAGATCGCACACTCTTTGATTTGTATGGGGTCGAGGACGAAATTCAACGTGCGCTGGCACGGCGCGTAGATTTGAAATCCGGGGGTTATCTGATTATAGATCAGACGGAAGCCATGACGACCGTGGATGTGAATACCGGTGGTTTTGTCGGCGTGCGCAACTTTGATGAAACAGTTTTCAAGACCAATCTCGAAGCGGCACAAGCAATCGCACGCCAGCTGCGTCTACGCAACCTGGGCGGCATCATCATTCTCGACTTTATCGACATGGATCAGCCCGACCACCAGGAAGCGGTGCTGGCGGAACTGCGTAAATGCCTGAGTCGCGACCATATGCGGATGACGGTCAATGGGTTTACTGCATTGGGCCTGGTCGAGATGACGCGAAAGCGCACCCGCGAGTCGCTGGCGCGTGTGCTATGCGAGACCTGCCCCACCTGTGATGGGCGCGGCCAGGTGAAGACTGCGCGCACCATCTGTTACGAGATTCTGCGAGAACTGGTCCGCGAGTCACGCCAGTTCGTCGCCCGGGAGTACCGAGTCATCGCCAGTCAGAAAGTCGTGGATCTGTTCCTCGAAGAGGAAGAACAGGCCCTGGCCATGGCATCGGACTTTATCGGCAAACCGATCTCACTGCAGGGCGAGTCGGGGTATGGCCCGGAGCAATACGATATCGTATTGCTCTGATTACAGCCCGAGGCAGGTGTACTTGTAGGACAGGTACTCGTCGATACCATGCTGTGAGCCCTCGCGGCCGAAACCCGATTGCTTGATGCCACCAAAAGGCGCGACCTCGCTCGACATGAGCCCTGTGTTAACGCCGACCATGCCGTATTCCAGCCCTTCGGAAACCCGGAAGATGCGTGATGGATCGCGCGTATAGAAGTAGGAAGCCAGACCAAACTCGGTGGCGTTGGCCAGGCGGAGCGCTTCTGCCTCCGATGAGAACGAGAACAGTGGTGCAACCGGGCCGAAGATCTCTTCATGCATCATGCGCATATCTTCACGCACGCCTTTGATGACCGTCGGCTGAAAATAGAGGCCGCCACGCGCATCGGGCTGGCCACCGCAGACAATGGCGGCGCCTTTGGCGATCGCATCCGCGAGCAGCGTTTCTACCTTTTCCAGGCCGGCGGCATCGATCAGCGGCCCGATCTGTACGTTCTTGTCGAAACCATAGCCCACCGGCAGCGCTGAAACCTTTGCTGCCAGTTTTTCGGCAAAGGCATCCAATACATCGGCGTGCACCAGGAAGCGATTGGCGCAGACACAGGTCTGGCCGCTATTGCGGTATTTCGATGCGATCGCGCCATCGACCGCCGCATCGAGGTCCGCATCTTCAAAGACGATGAAGGGGGCATTGCCGCCCAGTTCCATCGATAGGCGCTTCAAGGTAGGCGCCGATTGCGCCATCAGTAAGCGACCCACCTGTGTCGAACCGGTGAACGATAGTTTGCGGACGCGCGCATCCCCCGTCAGAGTGCTGCCAATGGATACTGCCGCATCGGCGTCACCTGTAACGACATTGAAAACACCCGCGGGGATACCGGCACGTTCGGCGAGAACTGCCAGAGCGAGCGCGGTAATCGGGGTCTGCTCTGCCGGTTTGACAACAACAGTGCAGCCCACCGCAATCGCGGGCGCGACCTTGCGCGTAATCATGGCCGCCGGAAAATTCCACGGGGTGATGGCGGCGCAGACGCCGACGGGTTCGCGTGTCACCAGTAGGCGCTTGTCAGGGGTATTCGGCGGGACGATCTCGCCGTTGACGCGACGAGCCTCTTCCGAGAACCACTCGACAAAGGAAGCGGCATAGGCGACTTCGCCGATACCTTCGGCATAAGGTTTGCCGCCTTCGGCCGTAATCATGGTGGCGAGGTCGTCACGGTTCTCCTGAATCAATTCGAACCAGCGGCGTAGTGCAGTCGTACGCACGCGTGCTGTCTGGTTACGCCATCCGGTAAAAGCCACCTCGGCCGCATCGATGGCCTGGCGGGTTTCGCTGACGCCGGCGTTGCAGATCTCGGCAATTATTTCGCCTGTGCCGGGATCGCGCACCGGAAAGCTGCGGCCGGTTTGTACCCACTGGCCATTGATATAGGCGCCGGATTGAAGGAGGCTACGGTCTTTGATTCGGGAAAGCGGCATGAAATATTCCGATGAACAGATAAAAAAAGGATGAAAGGCAGCGGGCATGAATACCCCAGACCCCAGACGCTCGGCAGTTGCCGTGTTGGCGATCCTGCGCCACACTTGCCATGATATGACGATCCGACCGACATCGCGACCCTCGCATTCCCAAGGTGTTTCTCGCCGAGAATTCCTGGGGCTGGGGATGTTGAGCTTATTGCTGGCGGCTTGTACCAGCACGGGGGGCAAGCGTGGCATTACACGCTTTGGTGCGGATAATCTGCCGCCGGGCCCGCAGGGCCAGGAGGTGACGATCATGGCGATGCACCTGATCGACACCGGGTACAAGTTTGGTGGCAAGAATCCGGACGCCGGCGTGGATTGCAGCGGTATGGTCAGCTGGCTTTACAAACAGGCGGCCGATTATCCCTTGAAGGGTAGCGCGCGGGATATGGCGAAGCGCGGCAAACAGATCCCGCCAGCGTCGATTCGCCCCGGCGATCTGGTGTTTTTTGATACGCAGGGCTTCCGCTACTCGCATGTCGGTATTTATATCGGCGATCAGCGCTTCGTGCATGCCCCCAATAGCCGGGGCAAGGTCCGGATCGATCGACTGGATCAGGGTTGGTTTGCCTCGCGATTCGAAGAGGCGCGGACCTATCTCGATTGAGCAACCCAACAAGCCGCCGCAGAACGATCAGCGGTTAGGCGGGATGGCGACCTTGTTCATACGTTCAAGGATCACGTCTGTTTGCCGTAGCAGGCCCTCCGTCTCGCCCTTGCGATCGTAGTACTGCGGGCTCGGCACCATCGAAGCCAGCATGGCGGCCTGATAGTCGCTGAGCGCGGCGGCAGAAACGCCGAAGTAGTGCCGCGCTGCCGCCTCAGCGCCAAAGATACCCGAGCCCCATTCGATCTCGTTCATGTAGACCTCCAGAATGCGCCGCTTACTCCAGGTAGCTTCGATCATGACGGTGATGATGGCTTCCTCGCCTTTGCGTAGCAGGCTCTTCTCTGGCCAGAGAAAAAGGTTCTTGGCCAGCTGCTGTGTGATGGTCGAGCCACCGGCCGCGATGCGTCCACGTTTCTCGTTTTTCTCGAGGGCCTTCTGTATGCCATCCAGATCGAAGCCCTGGTGTTGCATGAACTTACTGTCTTCGGCAGCGATCAGCGCCCGTTTCAGATTCACCGAGATCTGACTATAGGGAACCCAGGTGTGTTGCAGTCGTGCGCCGGGATGCTTTTTTTGCAACTCGTCCAGTCGAATCCGCATGAACTGTGTCGGGCCGGGTTCGGTGACGCGCCAGACGAGAACCCAGCCAAAAAACCAGAGCTGGATGCCCATAAAAATCCCCAGCAACAGCAGGGGGATGCGAATCCACCAACGGGCTTTGCGCGGCGTCATGGGTCTGGATGTCGGGAAGTTCAGTGTCGCGCCAGCCGCTCGCGCAGCGCGTGATAGACGGGCCCGGTTTCCGGTGTGACACCACGCCAGAGCTCAAACGCGACGGCCGCTTGTTCAACCAGCATGCCGAGGCCATCGGCCAGCCGAATGATGCCCGATTGCTGCTGAGCCTCAAGAAACGGCGTCAGCTTTTTGCCGTACATCATGTCATAGGCAAAGCCGTGTGCAGAGAGCGCCCCCGACGGGAGCGCAATCGCCTCACCCCCGAGACTGGCGCTGGTGGCATTGATGACGAGATCAAAGGCATCGTGATCCTGTTTGCCTAGGGCATCCAGGCCGCAGCCAGCGAGCGGGGTTGCACCAGCGCTCCTGGTAAACAATGCGGCGAGTCTTTGCGCCTTGTCGGCGGTACGGTTGGCGATGACGAGCGAGGCTGGCTTTGCCGCCAGCAGGGGAAGTATCACGCCGCGCGAGGCACCCCCGGCGCCGAGTAAAAGAATACGTTGACCAGCAAGATTCAGCCCGTGACGCTGTTGCAGATCATTGAGCAGACCCTGGCCATCGGTGTTGTCGCCCAGCAGACCTTCCGAGCGCCAGGCGATCGTGTTGATGGCACCCGCCAACAAGGCGCGTTCTGTCAGTTGCCCCTGCTGCTGTGCGAAAGCCCAGGCGGATTCCTTATGGGGGACCGTGATGTTGATACCTCGATAGCCCGCGACGGGTAATTGATTGAGGGTGGTTTCAAGTTGTCCGGGAGCAACATCAATGGCCTCGTAGCTGAGGTGCTGGCCGGTCTGTGCTGCAAAGGCCGTGTGAATCACCGGTGACAGCGAGTGGCTGATCGGGTGGCCGATAACGGCATAGCGGTCGATGGTGTGAACCATGTTCATCGTGTTTCCAGTGCATCGCCCCGGGTAAAGTTCCAGGTACGCGTGATGTCGAGATAGTCGGTTTCCTTGCGGATATCCGGCGGGAAAGGAGCGAAGGGCGCAGCCATCATCACGATTCGCTTTGCCGAATCATCCAGCACCTTGTTACCGGATGAACGAACGATAACGATCCGGTCGATGCTGCCATCCGGTCGTAAGGCGACCGACATGACCAGCGAGCCGAAGAATTTGCCACGCGCCTCCTCCGGGTAGTTCATGGCGCCAATGCGTTCCACCTTGCGCCGCCAGTCTTCCAGATACTGGCTGTAGCGGTAATCCTTCATGCCCGGGGTGAGGGTGACGCGGCGCCCCCCGTTGGCCGCACCATTCAGAGCAGAATTGCTTTGAGGTTGTGCGTCCACAGGCGGTGGTTTTGGCGTATTGGTGGCTCTATCAGGCCGCGTTACACGGGAACGGGCATCCTGTTTTGAACCATTTTTTGCCGCGGTTTGCGGCTCAACCCGGGACGCCGGTGGCTTGCGCACCATCGGCTGACTTAGCGTTTTAAAGGATACCCAGAGCGATTTGTCGCCCCGTTGTGGCACCTTGATACCGTACTGGGGTGCGAGCAGAATCAGATGCGCTACGAAGGATAGACCCACCGCGATCCAGAGCAAGCGGTCGCTAAAAATAAGCCGCCAGCCAAGGGGTTTTGGGATCCAGTGTTCCTGATCCTCAGGCGGCTGCGGCATCGGAGGTGAGGTGGGTGGCGCCACGGTCATGGCGCTATTGTAGTCTCAGGCGCAGGGATGTCAGCGATCAGGCTCGGGGTTTTCGGTGGGCGCGTTCGCCGCCGCTTCGGTGACGGCCTCTGCTTCTTCGGCTTCGGGTAGCGCATCTTCGATACTGACTTCATCCAGGATTTCCAGATCCTCACCGGTGTCCGCAGCATCGGCGCTGAGGACAGACTCAAAGCGGGTCTGGATCGAAAGGTCGAGCAGATCAGGGTCAGCGAGGGTCAGACTGATCCGGCTGCCCGGCGGCAGTTCTGGCGCCGAAGGCACGGCCACCACCAGAGGCAGGCCATCCACCCGCACATTCGGCACATGGCGCATGAGTGTTCCTTCAAAGCGCGAGGTGTCGGTTTGCTGGAGCCAGCGGAGGCACCAGTAGCGCTCCATCCGGCGCTGGAAGTCAGCGTAGCCGGCATAGGTCAGGTCAAAGTCACGCATGGCCGCAAATAGCTCGGCTGAGCGTGGCGCAAATGGCGCCGTCTTGGCGGTCAGCGCGGCAATCAGCTGCCATTGATTGATGAGGTCGGCATAGCGCCGCAACGGTGATGTGCTCCAGGCATAGCAGGCCACGCCCAGCCCTTCGTGCGGAAGCGCCGAAGTTGTCATGCGAACCTTGCCGCCCACCTGAGCGCGATACAGACCGGGGATCGATTTCTCGGCGAGTAGTTGACCCCAGGTAGCATTGGCCAGAATCATCAGTTCGGCGACCAGCATGTCCACCGGGCTACCGCGTTTACGTGCCTCGATGTGCACATGACAACTGGCCGGATCCAGTATCGCACCGGTTGATTTGTCGTGCAGCGGGCCGTCGATCTGGTAGTGATAGTCATGCAGTCCGGCCTGGCTGGCTGGCTTGCCACGTCGCCCGGCGCAAGCGGCAGCAAATCGCCAGAGTGTTAGCAGCGTTTCGCCGTAAGCGCAGGAGGGGATGTCGCCACGGTTGAGCGCCTCGGCGTCCATGTGGGGCTCGATCTCATGCAGACGCAGATTGGCTACGATCGGTACACGCTCGACGCGCGACTCGTGATTCAGTATTTCGAACTGTTCATCGGCGGTGACATAAAGCGAAACTGCGGGGCAGGGTGTGCCTGCGGCCAGTGTAAACCGTGCGACCAGATCATCCGGCAGCATCGTGATCTTGTGCCCGGGCATATACACCGTTGACAAGCGGGCGCGGGCCACGCCATCGTGAACCGATCCGGGCAGAATGCCGAGCCCGGGCGCAGCGATATGAATGCCGAATCGCCAGCCGATTCCCGGCAGGCGTTGTACGGACAGTGCATCGTCAATTTCGGTCGTGCTGGCATCGTCGATGGAAACGGCCTGAACATCGGCCAGGGGCAGATTGCCATACGCAGCTGGCTCCGGCAGATCAGGGAAGCCGGTGCCTTTGGGGAAACGTTCGGCAACGAAGCGGCGGTAGTGCCAGTGATACGCATCCGGGAAGGCGCCACAGCGCAGCAGCAGCGCGGCGGGTGATTCTTTGGTCTCTGCGCAGGCTGCTTCGAAGGCTTTCACCTCCAGACGGTTGCGGTCGGGCTGTACCAGTAGCGACTCGATCTGGTCAGCGAGTTCGGTTGGCAGGGTACCGGCAACGAGTTGCGCCGCCATGCGTTCGATGGCTTCCGCTTGTAGTCGCTTCTTTTCCTGACCGGCCAGTGCGGCCTTCAGAATATCGGGCGGTGCTCGGCGGAAGACGCCTTTGCCGCGTCGGTGAAAGTAGAGCGGTGCGTTATGCATGGCGAGCAGCAATGCCGTGCTTTCGGTCGCTGAAGGCGCATGACCATAGTAATCGGCCGCGAGCTCGGCGACAGCAAATTCGGCTTCGGGCGCGCATTCCCAGAGGAAGGCCGGGTCCATGTCCGCCGCCAGTGGCTCAGCCATCGGCAATAACTGCACGGGGGCAGGGTCCCTGAAGCGGAGCAGCACCTGGGCGACCTTCAGTTTCTGTCGTTTGCCGCCCGGGAGTTCGACCTGCAGGGTCGTATTCTGATCTGACTGGATGGTGGCGGCACGAAAATGACCGCCTTCCTCGAAAAGGACGTAATCACTCATGGGTAACGACCTAGTGAGCAGACCAGCTGACGAGCCCGGTGTAGGCTGTCACCAGTACCACAACGCCGAAGATGATCCGGTACCAGGCAAAGATGATGAAATTGTGCGTGGTGATGTAGCGCAGCAACCAGCGGATACACAGGAAGGCCGAAACAAAGGCCGAGGCAAAGCCCACCGCCCACATGCCCAGATCGGTGTTCTGGATCGTCGCCCATTCCTTGACCACCTGATATACCGTGGCCACACCCAGTGTCGGGATGGCAAGAAAAAACGAGAATTCGGTGGCGGCCTTGCGCGACAGACCCATGAGCAGGCCGCCGATGATCGTGGCGCCGGAGCGCGAAGTACCGGGAATGAGCGCCAGCGCCTGGATGCAGCCGAGCATCAGCGCATCTTTCAGGGTCATGTCATCGACCGAGGGGACGCGAACACGATGATCGCGGCGTTCCGCCCAGAAGATGATGAAACCACCAATGATAAAAGCGGCAGCAACCGAGATCGGGTTGAAAAGATAGACCTTGATCGTTTTGTGGAACAGAAAACCCAGGCCGGCCAGCGGTAGGAAGGCAACGCCGACATTGAGCAGAAATCGTTGGGATTTGCGACTGGTCGTGCACGACGACACGGTTTCCCACAGACGGGCCCGGTATTCCCAGACAACCGCCAGAATGGCTCCGAACTGGATGACGATCTCGAAGATCTTGCCAGTCTCGTCGTTGAAACCGAGCAGGTCGCCGGCCAGAATCAGGTGACCGGTCGATGAAATAGGAAGAAATTCGGTCAGACCCTCGACAATGCCGAGAATCAGAGCTTTGAACAGCAGAACGGGATCCATGCGGGAGAGCTCGGGGGGGCGGTAAACAGGCCGTCTCGAAACCCGATCCGGCGCCAACAGCCGCGAATTTTAGCACTCGCCGCCCCGCCACCGGGGAATGCTAGTGATCGCGGGAATCCGGATGGTGCACCACGTGCCGGCTCATTGGCCAGAACTTCTGCATTTCAATAAAGAGGAAGGAGGCTGACCAGGTGATGAGGACCAGACCGGTGAGTGCCTCGAGACCTGGTAGAAAACGGAGATCACCATTCGGTGCGATGTCACCAAAGCCGACCGTGGTGTATGACACCCAGGAGAGGTAGACACAGTCACTGAGCAGATCGGATGTGGTCATGCCAAACAGCGAACCCAGCTCCAACTTGATCATGGCGAGATAGCCCAGTGCAAAGGCCCAGATCTCCAGGGCATGCGCCACGAGAATGATCAATACGCCAAGCAGCACCCGGTAGCGGGGTGGAATGCGCGACAGCCTCGGCAGGTAGGTCGCCAGGGTGTAGAGCGTTTCATAGTGAATAAACACCGCTAACGCGATCAAAGCGCCGTTGAATATCCAGGTGAGTATGGAATGCATGGGTCTGAAGGGTCAGTAATAGCGTGCATCGTAGCATCCGGCGCTAGGGGACGTCAGAGGCACCGGGATGGGGCGGGCGTTTCAAAGGCGCACCAAGCCTGTGCGCCCGTCGGCCTTGCGGTCGATGAGATGCCCGAAATCAAGGCGTCACCAGTGCAGCGGGCAACGCAGCGCAGCGCAGCCATCGCAGAGGGTGGATGTTGGCACGCTTCTTGTATTAGTTCGTTATGCCATCTCTCAGTTCGCATTAGCGAGGAAGATCATGTTTGACGAAATGTTGCTCGAAAACGGGACCGTCCGTCCCCACTATGAGGGCTTTGAACGCTGGAAAACAGCCCGTAACTCAGGTTTTCTGGAAGGCAAAAAAGCGGAAGCTGACCATCTGTTCCGGCAGGTCGGCATCACATTCTCTGTGTACGGAGACGATGTCGGTACAGAACGCCTGATTCCCTTTGATCTGGTACCGCGGATCATTCCTGCGTCGCAATGGGCGCGTCTGGAAAAAGGCCTCACGCAACGGGTGCAGGCGCTCAATCTGTTCCTGAAAGATGTCTACGGGCGTGGCGATATTTTGCGCGCTGGCATCATCCCCGCCAACCGAGTGCTCAGCAATGCACAGTTCCGCAAGGAGATGCTCGAGCTTGATGTGCCCGCCGGTATTTACGCGATGATTGCCGGAATTGATCTGGTCTGTGTCGGTGAGAACGAATGGTATGTGCTGGAAGATAACCTGCGGGTGCCGTCGGGCGTGTCGTACATGCTGGAAAACCGCAAGATGATGATGCGGTTGTTCCCGGATCTTTTTGGCGCCCATCGTATCGCGCCGGTGGCGCATTACCCGGATCTGTTACTCGAGACCCTGCGTCAGGGCGCGCCGGATTCGCTGGAAGACCCCATGGTCGTGGTGCTCACGCCGGGGCTCTATAACTCGGCCTACTTTGAGCATGCGTTCCTGGCGCAACAGATGGGCGTCGAACTGGTCGAGGGTCGTGACCTGATGGTTGAAGACGACACGGTGTACATGCACACCACGCACGGCAAGAAGCGTGTGGATGTGATCTACCGCCGTATTGACGACGATTATCTGGATCCCGAGGTCTTCAATAAAGACTCCATGCTGGGTGTGCCCGGGTTGATGCGGGCCTATCGTGCCGGTCGCGTCACACTGGCCAATGCAATCGGGACGGGGGTTGCCGACGATAAGTCGATCTATCCCTATGTGCCGGACATGATCCGGTTCTACCTGGGCCAGGAGCCGATTCTGAACAATGTCCCGACCCACATCTGTTCCGAGACCGACTCGCTGAAGTATGTGCTCGACAATCTCGACAAGCTGGTGGTGAAAGAGGTGCATGGCGCCGGCGGCTACGGCATGCTCATCGGCCCGGCGGCGTCACGCGCCGAGATCGAGGACTTCCGAGCCAAACTCAAAGCGCACCCGGATGCCTATATCGCGCAGCCGACACTCTCCCTATCGACTTGTCCGACCATGGTCGAGAAGGGGATTGCACCGCGTCACATCGACCTGCGACCTTTTGTACTGACCTCACCGAGCGGAGTGCGAATGGTGCCCGGTGGTCTGACTCGGGTGGCACTCAAGGAAGGTTCTCTAGTGGTGAACTCGTCGCAGGGCGGTGGCACCAAGGATACCTGGGTGGCTGCGGACTAATATACCCGCCACAGTTCCCTGACTTATTAGCCTTCACGTGAATCGATCGAAGAAACTCCCGAGGTAGTCCCATGCTTTCCCGCACCGCAGATTGTTTGTACTGGATGGCGCGTTATACCGAGCGCGCTGAAAACACGGCCCGGTTGATTGATATCGGTCTGCAGCAATCGCTGCTACCCGGTCAGCAACGTGAGGCGGAAGCCAGCCTGGCGGGGATGCTGGGCCTGGCCGAGCTGCTACCGGTGTATCGGAAAAAATTTGGTGATGTGAATCCCGAATCCGTGATCCGTTTCATGGTGCTCGATGAGGAGAACCCGTCCTCGATCTGGTCCAGTCTGCATAACGCCCGTGAGAATGCACGTGCCGTGCGTGGACAAATCACCACGGGGCTGTGGGAGACGAGCAACGCCACCTGGCTGGAGTTTCTCAAGCTTTGTGACGAAGGTCTGCCGCTGGCTGAACCCGGCAAGTTCTTTGAGTGGGTGCAGCTCCGTTCGCACCTCTCGCGTGGCATCACTATCGGAACAATGATCAAGGATGAGGCCTTCCGGTTTATCCGCCTGGGTACCTTTCTGGAACGTGCCGATAGCACCGCGCGCATGATCGATGTTCGCTTCCACGAGATCGAGACGCAGGATGCCCAGGCAGAATTGTTGGATCCGGATGACCCCGAGTTTGCTGTCCGCGAGTTTTACCATTGGGAGGCCGTGTTGCGATCCCTTTCGGCGTTTGAGGCCTACCGCAAGGTGTATCGGGATACCATCAGTGGCGCACGAGTGGCCGAGCTGCTGATTCTCAATCCGGATATGCCCCGCTCGATTGCTTCCTGCATGAACGAAGTGGTGGCCAATCTGCAGCTGGTCGGCAATGGTAATTCCGAAGAGACCCGGCGTCGCGCCGGCAAGCTTGCGGCAACGCTGCGCTACCTCACGCTGGACGAAATCGCCGAACATGGCTTGCATGACTGGTTGACCACACTCCTGGCTGATATTGACGATCTGGGCGGTAGAATGCGTCAGGATTTTCTGGTTCTCTGAACCTCTTGATCATATATGACCTATTGTGTAGCACTCCGTCTCGACGCCGGACTTGTGTTTCTCTCGGATGCCCGGACGAACGCCGGCATTGACCAGATCAGCACGTTTCGCAAGATGAGCATCGTCGAGCGACCGGGAGACCGGGTCATCGTGATGATGTCGGCCGGCAACCTGGCCATCACCCAGGCCGTGCGGCAGCACCTGGCAGAGCTCATGGACTCGGAAAAGGGCCTGCTGGCCGCGCAGTCGATGTACGAGGTGGTGCAATGCGTTGGCGATGCGGTACGTTTCGTGCATCACCGGGATGCCAAGGCCCTGCAGCAGTTCGGGATTGATTTCAATTGCAGCCTGATCGTCGGTGGACAGATCGGTCGGGAGCGTTGTCGAATTTTCGAGGTGTACTCGGCAGGCAACTTCATCGAGTGTGCCGACGAAAAACCCTATATCCAGATTGGCGAATCCAAGTACGGCAAGCCAATTTTGGATCGCGTGATCCGTCCGGAGACATCACTGGGCGATGCGGCCAAATGCGCCCTGGTGTCGATGGATTCGACCCTGCGATCCAACCTGTCGGTAGGATTGCCACTCGATATGCTCGTCTATAAGACTGATGCGCTGGAGGTCACGCACTTTAGTCACATCGATGCGACCAACGCCTATTTTGACCAGATTCATAGGACCTGGGGCGAGAAACTGAAAGAAGTGTTCAGCGCCCTACCTAATCCCGTGTGGACAGAGACCAGTGCGGAAGAGGCTCGGCTGGCCTCTTTGCGTGTCGGCAGTGTTGCGGAAACGCGTCCAACCCATTCGATTCAGACGCTGGCAGGCCAGCAGTAGCGGATCTTTGGCATAGCTTTTGCGTAAAGGAAGCGTGTTCCATGACCTCTCCGGAGACGCGCTGTGTCGATCCATGTTGCTCTTAATCACGTCACCCACTACCGCTATGATCGCCCCATTAATCTGGGGCCGCAGATCATCCGCCTGAGGCCTTGTCCTCACGCGCGTACGCGCATATTGAGCTACTCAATGCGGGTTGTGCCGGGTGAGCATTTCATTAACTGGCAACAGGACCCTCAGGCCAATTATCTGGCCCGCATGGTCTTCCCCGAAAAGACCACCGAGTTTCGCATCGAAGTGGATTTCGTCGCCGAAATGGCGGTTCATAATCCGTTTGATTTTTTTCTGGAGCCCGAGGCAGAAGAATTTCCGTTTTTGTATCCTGCCGAACAGGCGCACGAACTACACCCCTATCGGGCTTGTCTGACCCCGACGCCAAAATTCACGGCCTATCTGGCAACGATTCCGCATAGCAGACTCCGCACGATTGATTTTCTGGTGGGGCTGAATCAGCGTCTGCAACAAGACATAGGCTACACCATTCGCATGGAGCCTGGTGTGCAGACACCGGAAGAAACGCTCGCCAAGCGCACCGGATCCTGCCGCGATTCAGCTTGGCTGTTGGTGCAACTGATGCGTCATCTGGGCCTGGCTGCCCGTTTTGTATCCGGTTACCTCATTCAGCTGGCGCCAGACATCAAGTCGCTTGATGGTCCATCCGGTCCGGAATCCGACTTCACCGACCTGCATGCGTGGTGCGAAGTGTATTTGCCGGGCGCCGGCTGGATCGGGCTGGATCCGACGTCCGGGCTGCTGGCAGGCGAAGGGCACATTCCGGTTGCCTGCTCGCCAGACCCCGGATCAGCTGCGCCCATTAGCGGTGCGCTCGATGAATGCGAATGTGAATTCGAGCACAGCATGCAGGTGACGCGGATCTGGGAAGCACCGCGTGTGACTAAACCCTATACGGAAGAAGCCTGGGTCGAAATTGATGCCATGGGGGCGAAGGTCGACGCCGACCTGCAGCAGCTGGATGTTCGCCTGACCCAGGGCGGTGAGCCGACATTCGTTTCCGTCGATGATCGCGATGGTGCGGAGTGGAATACCGAAGCCATGGGGCCGACCAAGCGCATTCTGGGCGCATCCCTGCTCGACAGACTGCGCAACGAATACGCGCCGCATGGCCTACGCCACTACGGTCAGGGTAAGTGGTATCCGGGAGAGCAGCTGCCGCGCTGGTCGCTGAACATTTTCTGGCGCAAGGATGGCGA
>VEQK01000041.1 GCA_018883265.1 Rhodocyclaceae bacterium
TGACCCGACCAGTGACGTTGCGCGTACTTGCCATCAGCCAGATCCTGCTCGACCACCTGCACCAGAAAATTGCTGGCGGCTGGGGTTTCTGCGGCAGGAGATTTGGCGTGGCTCACGATAGGATCACTGAAAGGGTGGGTAAAAATCAACGAAACCGCGATTTTACCTGATACAGGGTCGCGCGGCCGCTAAAATAGCGGCTATGAAGCAAGCGCCACCCTTAGCAGGCAAGCCAGAATCCGCCCCCGGAAAACCCAACGCCCGAGTGGCGGCGCGCGAACAGCGTCTGGCGCAAATGGCTGGCAAGATCCGCTTTCCGGAAGCGCTGCCGGTTAGTGGCCGTAAGGACGAGATTGCGGCGGCGATTGCGGCCAATCCCGTGGTGATTGTTTGCGGGGAAACCGGTTCTGGTAAAACCACGCAGTTGCCAAAGATTTGTCTGGAACTCGGGCGGGGCGTACAGGGGCTGATCGGTCATACCCAACCGCGTCGTCTGGCAGCGCGCTCGGTCGCGCGGCGTGTGGCCGAAGAACTGGATACCCGCATCGGTGAAGGTGTCGGTGTCAAAGTACGGTTCCAGGATCGTACGGCGCCGGATTCGCTGATCAAACTGATGACGGACGGTATTCTGCTCGCCGAATCGCAGCATGACCCACTCCTCAAGGCCTACGACACCATCATCATTGATGAAGCGCATGAGCGCAGCCTCAATATCGATTTTCTGCTGGGCTATCTGAAGCGTCTGTTGCAGAAGCGCCGGGATCTCAAGGTCATCATTACCTCGGCGACGATCGATGCGGAGCGTTTCGCCAACCACTTCGCCCTCGATGGCAAACCGGCGCCCGTGATTGAGGTTTCCGGTCGCCTGTATCCGGTGGAGGTTCGTTGGCGGCCGATCGAGGACCCTCGTGAGAAGGCGGCAGCCAAAACCGGACAGCCATCAGACCGTAGCGAACGTAGTGCGCGCGAAGAACGCGAGGCCGATGAAGATCGGCTGTACGAAGCCATCAGCGACGCGGTCGACGAACTGGCCCGAATAGGGCAAGGGCAGGGCTCCGGCGATGTATTGGTGTTTTTGCCGGGGGAGCGTGAGATCCGCGAAGCGGCTGAAGTGTTGCGCAAGCATCATCCGCCGCACACCGAAATTCTGCCGCTGTATTCGCGTCTCTCGGCTGAGGAGCAGGATCGGGTTTTCCGCGGTCATAGCGGCCGGCGCGTTGTGTTGGCGACGAATGTGGCGGAAACATCGTTGACTGTGCCGGGCATTCGCTACGTCGTGGATGCGGGGCTGGCCCGCGTTAAGCGGTACTCGTATCGCAGCAAGGTCGAACAGTTGCAGATCGAAAAGATCTCCCGGGCGGCGGCGCGCCAGCGTGCCGGCCGTTGTGGTCGTGTCGCCGACGGCATCTGTATCCGTCTGTATGACGAACAGGATTTTGAGGCGCGCAGCGAATTTACCGATCCGGAGATTCTGCGATCTTCGCTGGCCAATGTGATCCTGCGCATGCTGGATCTGAAACTGGGTGACGTGACCCAGTTTCCGTTCATCGAACCGCCACCCGAGAAAGCGATCCGCGACGGTCTGCTGTTGTTGCAGGAGCTGGGCGCCGTCGACGAAAGGCAACAGTTAACGCGCCTCGGACGCGATCTGGCACGTTTGCCGCTGGACCCGCGTCTGGGCCGGATGGTGCTGGCCGCCCGGGACAATCATTGTCTGACCGAACTGACCATCATCGCCAGCGCGCTGGGCGCGCAAGATCCGCGTCTGCGGCCACCGGAGCAGCAACAGGCGGCGGATGAAGCGCATCGACGCATCCTGTTCGGGCCGGAGGAGCAGTCCGAATTCACCGCCTGGCTCAAGCTCTGGGCCTGGTACGACGAGGCAATGAAGCACAACTCATCACGCAAGCTGACGCAGCTGTGTCAGAAAAACTTCTTGTCGATTCTGCGGCTGCGCGAGTGGCGTGATATCCACGGCCAGATACATACGCTGGCGGCCGAGTTGGGCTGGAAGTTCAATACGACGGCGGCGACCTACGAACAGATTCATCGCGCCCTGTTGACGGGGCTGCTCGGCAATATCGGTTGCAAGTCGGAAGAGAAGGGCGATTATCTGGGCGCGCGCGGCATCCGTTTTGTCGTGCATCCGGGGTCGTATCTGCAAAAGAAGGCGGGCAAATGGATCGTGGCAGCCGAGCTCGCCGAAACCTCGCGCCTGTTCGCGCGTTGTGTGGCGCGCGTCAATCCTGAGTGGATCGAGCAGATCGGCGAACATCTGATCCGACGCAGTTACAGTGAACCGCATTGGGAAAAGAAGGCGATGCAGGTCGTCGCCTTTGAGCGAACCACCTTGTATGGCTTAACGCTCCAGGCCAAACGCCGTGTGCATTTCGGGCCACTGGATCCCGCAATCTCACGTGAGATTTTTATCCGTGAAGGCCTGGTGGGCGGTGAAATTGACCCGGGCTGGATGAATCGTTGGTCCTTCTATCGACATAATCTCAAGCTCATCGAAGAAATCGAGCAGCTTGAGCACAAACAGCGGCGCCAGGATGTGCTGGTCGACGATGCCTTGATCGAAGCCTTCTACGATGCGCGTATTCCAGCCGATATCGTGAATGGCGCCGGCTTCGACGCGTGGCGCCGCGAAGCCGAAAAGGCGAATCCGAAACTGTTGTATCTGGATCGTGACGACCTGATGCGCCACGAGGCCGGCGGTGTCACAACGGATAATTTTCCGCCGGAGATCGAGATCGGCGGTGCACGTTACGATCTGTCTTATCACTTTGCACCGGGCGCCTCGGACGATGGTGTGACGCTGGCCCTGCCCTTGGCCTACCTGAATCGGCTATCGCCGGAAGCCTGCGAATGGCTGGTGCCGGGGCTCCTGCGCGACAAGGTATTGCAGTTACTGAAGCAGTTGCCGCAACGCTATCGCAGCAAACTGGTGCCCTTGCCGGCGTTTGTAGATGAGTTCATTACGGCGCAGAAAGCTAAAACGGATTACACCCGAACGGGTCTCCTGGCCGCGTTGATGCACCATATTCTGTTCGAGCGCGGATTGAACGCGCGTGGGTGGACCCTGACGGAAGACGCCTTTGCGCCGGAATCGCTACCGGTGCATCTGCGGATGAATTTCCGGTTGGTCGACGCAGAGGGTCGTCAACGTGATCAGTCTCGGAGTCTGAGTGAATTGCGCGCCCGTTGGGCCCACGAGGCGCGTCAGGCCTTCAGCGAGTCGGCGCAGGCGGCTGTGCGGAGGGAGCAAACGCAGAGAGATCAAACTGCGATCGCTGACGATGTCGGGACCCCGGCACCTGCGAAGACCGCTGGTATGACGACCTGGAACTTCGGTGAATTGCCGGAGATGATGGAACTGACGGTCGATGGCCAGATCTTGTTTGGCTATCCTGCATTGCAGGATGATGGTGATGCCGTGTCAATCCGTGTCTTTGATTCGCCGGATGCAGCCCGCGAGGTACACCGAGAGGGGTTGCTGCGGCTATTTGCGATCGCCCTGCATGAACCGTTGAAGGGTTTTGATAAACAGCTACGCAAGGATAACGAGCTTGGTATGCGCTATATGCCTTTGGGCGACGCGGCGGATCTGGTTCAGCAGATCCTGTGGGTGGCCTTGCAGCAGGCATGTCTGGCCGAGAACGCACAGGATTGGCCGCGTAATGCGGATGCCTTTGCCGATTCGGTGCGGCGTGGCCGCGAACGATTGGGGTTGCTGACCCAGGAGCTGGTTCGCCTTGTCCGGCAGGTGCTGGATGAATGGGCCAGTATTCGCAAGCGGCTGCCGGCAGCAAAGACCTGGCCCGCCGCCGTCGCCGACATTGAGACCCACCTGAACCGGCTGGTGACACCGCGCTTCGTGCACGATATCGATCGTGATCATTTGCAGCATTTACCGCGATACCTGAAGGCGCATAATGTGCGCCTGGATCGGTTAAAGAGCGGTGGTGCACCGGCCGTGGCGCGGGATCAGGCTGCCCTCGCCGAATGGAATCATTTGTGGCAGTCTTATGAGCGCCGGGCACGCGAGCTGGCCCGGAGTGGCGTGCAGGACGCACGGTTGAATCAGTTCCGCTGGCAACTGGAAGAATTGCGCGTCAGTCTGTTTGCCCAGGAGTTGAAGACGCCGTTACCGGTATCGGTGAAGCGGCTGGAAAAGGCGTGGCAACAGTTAAGTCACGCATCAGTGCGTTGATAGGGGAGCAATCTTGGATCTGGTGTTTGTAACACGGGTATTCTGGCGCAGTCTGACGCTGGTGCGTAATCCGGCTTTGTGGAAACTACTGGCGATTCCGGTTGCCATCGCTATCGGTTCTCTGGTGATCCTCTTGATGACGGCCTTGCAGCCATTGTCAGGGCAATTTCTCACGATGGCGCCGGCCACATGGCTCATTGGAATCGGCTGGACGGGCGTAGCCGATATTTTCGCCTGGGTGGCCGCCTGGCTCATGTTGTTCGCAATCAGCTATGCCCTGGCAGCGCTGGTGTCCGGGTTGCTGATCGTAAGCCAATTGACCGATCGGTTGGGACGCACCGTCTATCCGCAACTGCATCGTCATGGATCGGATAGAACATTTCAATCGGCCTGGGTCAGCACGTTGTCCACCGTGATCTATCTCGGCGGTTGGCTGCTCACGCTGCCGCTCTGGCTGGTGCCCGGGCTTGCTTTCGTCCTCCCGGTCGGTTGGCTCGCCTGGTTCAATGCCCGAACGCTGTCGTTCGATGCGCTCACCAATTATGCGAACGATGCGGAGCTGGTCGCTGCGCGCAAGCGCTACCGAGGCAGCTTCTTTGTCCTGGGGGCCGTCGGTGCATTGATGGCGCACATCCCGATTATTGGCTTTTTCGCAGCTTCGTTTACGGCGCTGATGTTCGCCGTGGCGGCGCTCGAAGCATTGACGCAGCAGCGTGGTCAGTCGGATGGCGCTGGCGAAGTGGTCGAAGGCGAAATTATTATAAGTTCAACGCGGGAGCAGATACGATGAACGATGCAGCAAAAGTGCCGCCGACCTTCGGCGCCATCATCATCGGCGACGAGATTCTGTCCGGTAAACGGGTCGATAAACATTTCAGCTGGTTGGCTAGCCTGATGGCTGCGCGTGGATTGCGTTTATCCTGGGTCGAGTATCTGGGCGATGATCGTGATCGACTCGCTTCGGTGTTTGCGCGGACACGGGCGTCGGGTGATGCGGTGTTTTCTTTTGGTGGCATCGGCAACACGCCCGATGATCATACGCGTCAGGCTGCCGCAGCCGCATTTAATGCACCGCTAGCGCTGCACCCTGACGCAGAGTGTGAAATTCGCGCACGTTTCGCCGACGATATTACGCCGCAACGTCTGCTGCTTGGCACCTTCCCCGAGGGGTCAGACATCATTCCGAACCCCTTTAACCGGATCCCGGGCTTCATGATGCACCAACATTATTTCGTACCGGGCTTTCCGCAGATGGCGCATCCGATGCTCGAATGGGTGCTCGATACGTACTACAGTGCGTATTTTCGCAAGTCGCCGGATGTCGATCGCGCCATTCTGCTGACGGGCGATAAAGCCTATGAGAGTGCTTTGCTGGATCTGATGGAGCAGATCGTGGCGCAGTATCCCGATCTGAAACTATTTTCGCTGCCATCGCTCACCGATGATGGCGTACGCCGTCACCTGGAGTTGGGAGTGAATGGACCGGCGAATCGGGTCGATCAGGCACTGGCCGAGATCATTGCCGAAGTGGAGCGTCGTCAGCTCAGCTGGCGCTATCGACCTGACTGAGCGGCACCCAGCAAAGGGGGTGCCGGATTATTTACCGGTGTTGATGACCGCCTTGGCGCGTCCATCGGGTGTCGTGCTGACCGCGGGTAAGTTGCTGCCTGGTAAGGGCACGTTACTGGGTGCGGCCGAGGGTTTGCGCGTTACCGGTTGCTGCGCCGAAGTCATTGGTTGCGCTGGCAGGGATTTGGCTGCGTCAGGGATGGCCTGACCTTTGGCGAGTACCTGATAGCGTTCGGTGACGTTGTCATAGATGATGACGTCGCCTTTGGCCTCATCCTTTGAGGTTCTGATGTGCGCTTGGTCAAAGAAAGTGATCTTGTCGGTGCGATCATCATATTCGATGCGTTCCGCCCAGCCTTCCATCCATCCTTGTCCATCGTTTTCGCGTTGACGAACGTGCGCCGGTTTTTGCGGGGATCCAGTTGAGACGCTCTTGCTGAATCCGGCCGCATCCTGCCTGATGACAACCTTGTCGGCAGTCAGTTGGCGGGAGCCCTGTGTCATGCGGACCTGGCCAGTGTAGTTCATGGTTTTGCGCAGATCATCCATATGGGCGCTCTGCGATTTGAAATCCATGGGTTTGCTGCTGTCGGCACGATCAGCCCGAACGTTCCCCGGTGAGAGTAACAGCAGGATGCTGAGACCTGCAACCCAGGTATGTAGTGATGGGAGGTGGCGCATCAGCGTTTGTAACTACCGGTGACGTTGCTGCGGAAATTGAAGACCTGGGTCACGTTATCGGCGTCAAATCCGGTGCCGCTAATCCAGGAGCGACCCTGTTGAATCCGCGCAGGCCCCGGTGTGCGCGCCCGTTCTTCGTCGACCAGGACCAGCATATGCGGGGCGCTCAGGGTAATGGCCGCTTTGCCGCCCTGTGCTGGTCGAAAGGCTCTGACGTCGCCGGTCAGGTCGATCTCCGAGCCATCACTGTTGACCACAGCCTGGTTGGCGGACACCGAGCTGGGCTCGCCGGTGGGGTTGAATCGACGCAGTAGCGGTTGCTGAACGACCGAACTTTCGTCATCGGGATAGTGCCTTAATTCGATACCGCGTAATCCGGCTTTGCGATTTCCTTTTTCGTCGTAACTGATGCCGTCAAAATTCCGGATGATGGTGTCCGGGTCATGGCGAAAACGCCCCCCCAGATCGACCGGATCTGCCGAAGCAACCGCACCCAGCCAATAAGAGAGCGCGCCAAGAACGAGCAGCAAACCGATCGGAAAAGCCGCGGTGACAATATCACGCAACACGGGTTGAACGACAGGGCTGGTTTTCCAGGACATCGTTAGTGGATACCGCTGTTCAGGAAGGCGTCGAGCTTGTTCTGGGCGCTGAGAATATGCTCGCAGACGCTGCGTACGGCCCCGTTACCACCAAATTCGACCGTGACGAGATCGGCCTGTTCACGAACGATGGCGACCGCATTGGCAGGGGCCGAGGAGAACGCACAGGCTTGCATCACCGCGAGGTCGATCAGGTCGTCGCCCATGAATCCTGCCTGGGAGAAATCAAGCCCTGCTTCGCTGAGCCAGGTGGCAAACACTTTGCGTTTATCGCTGACGCCTTGCGCCAGGTGAGTAATGCCCAGGTTTCTGGCGCGGTGCTCGACGGCGGGCGATGAGCGACCCGTAATCCAGCCCACGCTGATGCCGGCTTTTTGCAGCATGCGGATACCAGCGCCATCGAGCGTGTAGAAGGTTTTGGTTTCGCTGCCGTCGGGAAGATACGTCAGCTTGCCGTCGGTCAGCACGCCATCGACATCGAAGGCCATGAATTTCAGATTTTTCAGCGCGTCCGACATTCAGACCACCTTGGCGCGGAATAGGTCGTGCATGTTAAGGGCGCCTTGCAGCACGCCCTCGGCATCGGTGACGATGAGCTGATTAATGCGGTGTTTTTCCATGAGCGCGACCGCTTCGACCGCGAGACGATCGGCGCTGATGGTCTTCGGTAACGTCGTCATGACGTCCTTGACACGTGCTTGTCGCAAATCCAGATCTTTGGCAAAGGCACGGCGCAGGTCGCCGTCGGTAAAAATGCCGAGGACTTTATCCTGGTTGTCGCAGACGACCGTCATGCCCAGGCTGCCCCGCGAAATGGCCAGAACGGCATCAGCCAGCGAGCTGTCGGGGTTGACACAGGGTAGGTCGGCATCGGTATGCATGACGTCGCGGACGTGCGTCAGCAGTCGGCGTCCGAGTGCGCCTCCGGGGTGGGATAGTGCAAAATCTTCCGGACTGAAGCCGCGCGCTTCCAGCAGGGCGATGGCCAGAGCGTCACCGAGCGCCAGTGCCGCCGTGGTGCTTGCCGTCGGCGCAAGATTATGTGGGCAGGCTTCGCGCGCGACGCTGGCATCCAGCACAATATCGGCGGCGCGGGCGAGTGAGGAATCGGTTTTGCCGGTGAGGGCGATGATGCGCGTGCCCAACCGTCGTAGCACCGGGAGGATGGAGAGCAGTTCATCCGACTCTCCGGAATAGGAGAGCGCTAGGAAGACGTCATCGCCGGTGACCATGCCAAGATCGCCGTGGCTGGCTTCCGCCGGGTGAACGAAATAGGCTGGTGTTCCGGTTGAGGCGAAGGTGGCCGCCATCTTGCGGGCGATATGGCCAGATTTGCCCATGCCGGAAACGATGACCCGACCTGCCGCATCGTGCAGCGCGCGGACGGCCTGGACGAAAGCCTCGTCGAGTTTCGGTTCGAGTTCAAGCAGGGCATCGGCTTCCGTGCGCAGCACAGCACGCGCCAGTGTCAGAATCCTGGCGTTGTCGATCAGGGCGGATTTATTTGTGGCGCCGGCGGTTGGGTTTGCGGACATGGCGTGCGGCAAGGGTATGATTGAGCCGAGTATAACAAACCGGATGCGTCAATCCGGTGCGCCCAGCCGACTACGCCCTTTATGTCCTCGTTGTCCCTGATTCTGCTGCTGTTGATGGCCTCGGTCCTCGGGGTGATCCTGGTACGCCGGATTAATATGCCACCGATGTTCGGCTATCTGCTGGTCGGGCTGCTGATCGGGCCGCATGCCCTGTCCCTGCTCAAAAACGTCAAGGCGGCCAACACCCTGGCTGAATTCGGGGTCGTTTTCCTGATGTTCTCGATCGGGCTGGAATTTTCTTTGGCGCGGCTTTACACCATGCGCAAAACCGTATTCGGTTTTGGTATGGCGCAGGTGCTGGTGACGATGACTGCAGTGGCCGGTATCGCCATGGCCTTCGGTTTGAGCTGGCAGGCGGGTTTGGCGTTCGGGGGCGCCGTGGCCATGTCCTCAACGGCGGTTCTGTCCAAACTCCTGGTGGAGCGGCGTGAACTCCAGGCGCCGCATGGTCGCGAAGTCATGGGCGTCCTCCTGGCGCAGGACCTCCTGGTGGTGCCATTGCTGATCGTGATTCCGGCCTTGGGCCAGCCAGCGGCGGACATGGCGGCCGAAGTCGGTATGGCGTTGCTCAAGGCCACGGTGGTGTTGGGCATCGTACTGTTCGTCGGGCAGAAGTTGATGCGGCGCTGGTTTCATATCGTGGCGCTGGGCAAGTCATCCGAACTTTTTGTGCTCAATGTGCTGCTGGTGACGCTTGGCCTGGCTTATGTGACGGAGGAGGCAGGGTTATCGCTGGCGCTGGGCGCCTTCGTGGCCGGCATGCTGATTTCCGAAACCGAATACCGGCACCAGGTGGAAGAGGACATTAAACCGTTCCGCGATGTGCTGATGGGGCTGTTCTTTGTCACGATCGGGATGATGCTGAATCCGACGGTGATCTGGAAGAACTTCTGGCTGGTATTGCTCCTGGTAATCGCAGTGTTGATCGTCAAGTCCCTGATCGTCTTCACGTTGTCCCGTTTATTCGGTGGCGGCCAATCGACCGCGATGCGCTCGGCGTTGTGGTTGGCTGCGGGAGGCGAATTCGGTTTCGTTTTGCTCACGGAGATTGCGACAGCGCGTTTGGCGCAAAGACCGATCATCCAGCTGGTGCTTGCTGCGTTGCTGCTGTCGATGATGCTGGCGCCGATCATTGTGCACTGGTGTGATCGTCTGGTGATCCGCTTTTCGGCCAGCGAATGGCTGGCGCGATCGATGCAGCTCACGCAGTTGGCGGCGGCATCGATCGCTACGCAGAAGCACGCCGTACTATGCGGCTTTGGCCGCAGCGGCCAGTCGCTGGCGCGTATCCTCAACCAGGAAGGGGTTGGCTATGTGGCACTGGACGTCGACCCCGAACGGGTCCGGGAGGCGGCGAAAGCCGGTGAGACAGTGCTGTTCGGTGATGCGGGCCGCCGCGAGAATCTGATCGCCGCTGGCGTGAAACGGGCGAGTGTTGTCGTGATTACCTTTGCCGATACGCCAAAAGCGGAGAAGATCCTGCACTATTGTCGCGAACTACGACCGGATCTTCCTGTGCTGGTGCGGACCGAAGATGAGCGTGATTTGCCGCGGCTGGTGGCAGCAGGCGCAGCCGAGGTCGTGCCGGATGCGCTGGAGGCGAGTCTGATGCTGGGGTCGCACGCGCTGTTGTTACTGGGGGTGCCCCTCAATCGGGTCATGCGTCGAGCACAACAGGCACGAAGTACACGCTATCGTCTGTTGCGTGGATTTTTCAAAGGCATGTCCGATGCGCCGGAAGAGACGGATGCCGATTCGGCGCGCATGAGTTCGGTCCTGATCGAGGCGGGCGCTTTTGCGATTGGCCAAAGTCTGGAAGCCCTGGCGCTGCGCGATGTCGAAGTCAGCGCCATCCGTCGTCACGGTATCCGTGGGCTAGAGCCGGGCCCGGAAACACGTTTGCAGCAAGGTGACGTGGTGGTGCTTTTGGGAACCCCGGCCGCAGTGTCTGCGGCCGAGGCCAAATTGTTGCAGGGGATTTAATTAACAGCCTGCGTGGCGGGTTGCGTGCTATCCGGTAGCGGCGTGACGGTCCCTTGCGTCTTCGCCGCATCCTCCTGGGCTTCCTGATCCAGGGCTTTGGCCTGCGGTTCCTGAATGATGGTAATCAGACTGGTTTTGACAACACGCTGAACGCCGGATGTGGTGCGGGCGATTTCGACGCCGCGTTCGAGTTCGCTTTGCGTCAGCATCCCGAGAATGTAGACGACGCCATTTTCAGTAATGATCTTCATGGCGTTACCCAATTCCGGCTGGTCACCGATCAGACGGCTTTTAACCTTGGAGGTGATAAAGCTGTCGTTGTTGCGAACGTCCAGAGATGCGATGGGGCCGACCACGAGTTGGTTGTCGACACCCTTGACGCCCGAGATGGCTTTGACCACATCACCGGCCTTTTGTTTGTCGGCTTCCGAAGCGACTTCACCGGTCAGCAGTACGCGGCTGTTGAAGGCGTTGGCGATGATATGGGTTGTGGTTGTCGGGCCAATCTCATTGAGCGGGGTGGCGGCCTGGACATCAATCCAGGCGTCTTTCGAGTAAACGGCTACCGAGCGCCGGTCGGAGAGCACGATGGCGCTCGCGGCCACGGCGCCGACGATAGCAGTCTCGATACAGGCGGTGAGTTGGGTGGTCAGGCAGATAGCGGCGATGGCGCTGACGAGGGTGCGCTTGGCGTTCAGTGTCATGCGTCTTCTCCGAGCAACGAGACATCAATGCCGTCGCACAGGGCGTGAATAATCGTGAGATGGGTTTCCTGGGTGCGGGCGGTACGGTCAGCGGGTGCACAGAGGTGAATGTCGCCATTGCGCAGCATCTGACCAATCTGGCCGCCGCCTTTACCGGTCAGGGCGATCACCTTCATGTCATGATCGTGCGCGGCTTTGATGGCTTCGATCACGTTCTTCGAGTTGCCTGACGTGGAGATCGCCAACAAGATGTCGCCAGGGTGGCCCAGGGCACGTACTTGCTTCGAAAAAACCACATCGTAGGAATAATCGTTGGCGATGGCGGTCAGAATCGAGGTGTCAGTCGTTAAGGCAATAGCGGCCAGCTCCTGGCGCTCGCGCTCAAATCGGCCTACCAGTTCGGCGGCAAAGTGCTGGGCATCACCTGCCGAGCCGCCATTACCGCAGGAGAGAATCTTGCCGCCGGAGATCAGCGATTGCACCATGGTCTCGATGGCCGCTGCGACCGGGGCACTGAGCGTTTCGGCGGCTTGGAGTTTGGTTTGGGCGCTGTCTTCGAAATGGCGTTTGACGCGGGCTTGCAGATCCATGCGGGCACTCCGGGCTGGTTACGGCCGCCGGCTGGGTCCGAGGCCATGTTTTATTGCGCCGATCTTAACATGCAGGTGCAGGGTGGCGTACGTGACCTGGCGTGTCTATTAATGCCTCATTCCTGCCGGGGTGACGGATCAAGCGGCACGCTGATCTCGAAACGCAGACGACGCCAGGGCGTTTCGTCCGGGCGCAGCGCGACAACGCGTGCGAGCAGCGGTTCGTCGCGATCCATGGCGCGGGCGACGGCCTTGTTTTCGCGGCGGGGCACAAAGCCCAGCAGGTGCCCCTGCCACAGCACCTGAATCGCGTTTCGATCAAAGGGGTTGTCGGCTTCGCGTTTGAGCGTCAGTGCATCGCCGACCCGAATCTGCGAGACAACTTCCGGTAGGGCGTGATACTGACTCCCCGCCAGGGGCGATGATTGGATCAGCAGACTGGCTTGCGATGGCCGGACTGCAGGCGCTGTCGTATCGACGCTGGGTATCTGGGCGTGGCTCAACGATGTTAGGCTGAGACACAGCAAGGTGGCGGCGAAGCGCGCGCGGCTAAAAAAGTTGAAAGGCATCTTTAATCCATTCGGCGGCGTTGGTGTCGAGCGCGTCGAGTAACACGCAGTCGAAGCGGCATGATCGGTTCGCATGACGGGGGTTTTTCATCAGATAGACCTGCGCGGCATGAATGATCCGTTGCTGCTTGCGTTGATCGATGCTGGCGGCAGCGCCGCCGAAGCGGTGGTTCTTGCGGAAGCGCACTTCGATAAAGACCAGGGTCTCGCCATCGAGCGCGATGCCATCGATCTCGCCGCCCCGCACCCGGTAGTTGCGCTCGAGTACGCGCAGTCCGGCGCGTTCGATGAGCGCAATCGCCAGGCTTTCCGCCTGGTCGCCCGCAAGCTGTTTGTCGGTGCGCATGTTATCGTGCGATTCCATTGCCTCGGTTTGAATGTCTATGACTTTAACGCAATCGCCAACGACTATCTCAAGCGTCCCCGAAGAAATCGGGCAGGGTGCGATGCTCTACGTGGTGGCGACGCCCATTGGCAATCTGGAGGATCTGAGTCCACGTGCCGCGCGCATCCTGTGCGAAGTCGCGTTTGTGGCGGCGGAAGATACGCGCCGTACGGCCACCCTGCTGCGCCATGTCGGCAGTAACGCCGCCATGCTGGTGGCCGATGAGCATCATGAACAACGCGCTGCACAGAAGATCGCGCAGCATCTGGCCGCGGGGAATTCGGTGGCGCTGGTCAGCGATGCGGGGACGCCAGCGATTTCAGACCCCGGTGGTCGTATTGTCGCCGCCATCCGTGCTGAGGGTTACCGGGTTGTTGCGGTACCCGGCGCGTGTGCTGCAGCGGCCGCCTTGTCCATCGCCGGCCTGACACATGCCGGTGGCGGCTGGATCTTTGCGGGTTTTCTGCCGACCAAAACCCAGGAACGTTTACGTGTCCTCGCCGATTGGAAAGCTCGCGCCGGCGACGATCTGGCGCTGGTCTTTTATGAAGCGCCGCATCGCATCGACGCAGCCCTGGCCGCGTTAGCTGAAGTCTTCGGCGCCGAACGTGAAATTCTGATTGCGCGCGAACTGACCAAGATCTTCGAGCAATCCGTCCGCCTGCCTTTAGGAGAAGCTGTTGCCTGGCTGAATGCCGACCCGAACCATGCGCGGGGTGAATTCGTGCTCGTGGTGTATCCGCCGGCGGATCAGGCGCCGTTTGCCACAAAGCTCGACGACAATGCCGAAAAAGTGGTGCATGTTTTGGTGGACGCCGGTTTGCCGACCAAACAGGTGGCGCAGATTGCACAGCAACTCACGGGCGCCCCCAGAGACCTGTTGTATCAGAGGGCGCTGGATTTAAAAGCCTGACGCGTAAAATAGCGTTCATTGCATATTTTCTCACCGGGCCGTTGCCATGAACGAACTCACGAGCCAAATCACGCTGCACCAACCCGATGACTGGCATATCCATCTGCGTGATGACGATGCCCTGAAGGTCACCGTGCCACACGTCGCGGCGCAATTTGCGCGCGCCATCGTGATGCCGAATCTGCGTCCACCGGTGACGACCGTGGATGCTGCGGCAGCGTATCGCGATCGCATTCTGGCGGCGCGCCCAGCCGGTTCGAGCTTCGAACCGCTGATGACTTTGTATCTCACTGATACGACGAGTCCCGAAGAGATTGCCAAGGCGAAAGCCTCGGGTTTCGTCAAGGCGGTGAAGTTATACCCGGCCGGCGCCACGACCAACTCGGATGCCGGTGTGACGGCGATTGAGAAAACTTTTCCGGCACTCGCGGAGATGGCGGCGCAGGGTATGCCGCTGCTGGTGCATGGCGAAGTGACCGATAGCGCGATCGATCTCTTCGATCGCGAAGCGGTGTTCATCGAGCGCGTGCTCAAGCCGGTACTCCACAAGTTTCCGGATTTGCGCGTGGTGTTCGAACACATAACGACGGCGGATGCGGCGGCCTTCGTGCGCAGTGCTGGCGACCGCGTTGGCGCAACGATCACCGCGCATCATTTACTCTACAACCGCAATGCCATCTTCCAGGGCGGCGTGCGGCCGCACTACTACTGCCTGCCTGTGCTCAAGCGCGAAACCCATCGCGAAGCGCTGGTTGCAGCGGCGACCTCCGGTTCAACACAGTTTTTTCTCGGCACCGATTCAGCGCCGCACGCCAGGCTGACCAAAGAAGCCGCCTGTGGTTGTGCCGGTTGTTATACCGCGGGCGAGGCCATGGAAATGTATGCCATGGCTTTTGATGCGGCGGGTGCGCTCGATAAGCTGGAGGGCTTCGCCAGCCTGCATGGTCCGGCCTTCTATGGCTTGCCAGTCAATGAGCGCAAGGTCGTGCTACGTCGAAAGGACACGCTCGTGCCGGCGTCGTATCCTTATGTGAATGGCGATACGCTGGTGCCGCTCGAGGCCGGTAATACTCTGCCCTGGTTCTTTGTCGGCGCCGTATAATAGGCGCGGGAAGTCGCCCAGACAGTCGCTGCGTACCTAGTACGGAGAGGAAAGTCCGGGCTCCACAGAGCAGGATGCCGGCTAACGGCCGGGCACCGTGAGGTGACGGAAAGTCCCGCTGGCAGCAGCGGGCAGTGGTGATGGGTGTCTGATTCAGGTTTGTCCCGTCGCATCATCGCTGGCAACAGAAAGCAAACCGCCGATGGCGTCAGACGCCAGGTAAGGGTGAAAGGGTGAGGTAAGAGCTCACCGCGTCCGGGGCCAACGCCGGGCGGCACGGTAAACCCCATCCGGAGCAAGACCAAATAGGGAAGCATTGGCGTGGCTCGCGTCGCTTCCGGGTAGGTTGCT
>VEQK01000009.1 GCA_018883265.1 Rhodocyclaceae bacterium
CGAATCTGCGCCCAGATCATCCACGAATGACGATTCATTCTTCACGTCTGCTTCGTTGACGCCGAGTTGTTCGGCTACGATCTTTTTGACGCGCTGTTCGATGTTATCCATTGAAGCTCCTATTACCTTCTAAGTAGGTGGTGGAAAAGCAGGTTGTATTCTACCAAAACAGAGAAAAGCGGGAAACTATCCTGAAACTTTCCTGTGTGCAGTGCAAAAAATTACGGCAGGTACATGCCGCCGTTAACATGGATCGTTGAACCTGTCACATACGACGCGGCCGGCGATACCAGGAAAGCAACCGCTGCTGCGATGTCTTCCGGGGTGCCCAGACGGCCCAGCGGAATATTACCCAACAAGGCGGTCTTCTGGCTTTCGTCCAGCGCCTTGGTCATATCGGTGTCGATAAAGCCCGGGGCCACGCAATTGACCGTAATGCCGCGGCTACCGAGTTCACGGGCCAGCGACCGGGTCATGCCGCTCACCCCCGCCTTGGCGGCGCAGTAGTTGGCCTGACCGGCATTACCGGCATGACCAACCACCGACGTGATATTCACGATGCGCCCCGTGCGCGCCTTCATCATGCCGCGCATGACGGCGCGACACATGCGGAAGACAGACTTCAGGTTGGTGTCGAGCACATCATCCCAGTCTTCGTCCTTCATACGCATGGCCAGCGTATCGCGCGTAATACCCGCGTTATTGACCAGCACCGTGATGGCCGAGCCGGTTTTAGTTTCGATATCCGCAATCAACGCGTCAACGCCAGCGGCATTCCGCACGTCCAGTGCAGCGCCCCACCCTGCACCGCCAGCGGCCTTGATGGCCTCGGAAATGCTGGAGGCACCAGATTCGCTGGTGGCGGTGCCGATCACGGTCATGCCCTGACGGGTCAGTTCCATGGCGATGGCGCGGCCAATGCCGCGCGAAGCGCCGGTGACGAGTGCAACTGTGGCAGTCATAAGTGATTTCCTTAACTCAGGGAAAGATTGGCATTGACCGATTCGGCATCGGCCAGTGCAACACCGGTAATACCGTCAGCACAACGCTTGGTCAGACCGGCCAGCACCTTACCCGGACCGCATTCTGCTGCGGTGGCAACGCCCATCGAGGCCATTTTCTGGATGATCTCGACCCAGCGCACCGGCTTGGCGGCCTGGCGTACTAGGGCGTCTTTGATCCTGGCCGGATCGGTTTCAATGGCGACATCGACGTTGTTGATCACGGGAATCGTCGGCGTTACGACGGCAATATCCGCCAGAGCAACGGCCAGACGATCCGCGGCGGGCTTGAGCAACGACGAATGGAACGGTGCCGACACCGGCAGCAGTACGGCGCGCTTCGCACCGCGGGCCTTACAGGCTTCACAGGCGCGTTCAACGGCGCCCTTGTGACCGGCAATCACCGTTTGACCCGGTGCGTTGAAGTTCACAGGCTCAACCACTTCACCTTGCGCCGCATCAGCACAGGCGGCGGCGATGCCGTCATCGTCCAGACCCAGAATCGCCGCCATGGCACCTGTACCTGCCGGCACAGCTTCTTGCATGGCAGCGGCACGCAGACGCACCAGCGGCACGGCATCAGACAGCTTCAGCGCGCCGGCAGCCACCAGCGCCGAGTACTCGCCCAGACTATGACCCGCAACCACGGCCGGTGTTTTACCGCCGAGATTTTCCCACAGACGCCAGGCAGCGACACCGGCGGTGAGCATGATCGGTTGTGTATTGACCGTGAGCGCCAGCTTCTCGGCCGGGCCTTCGGCAACCATCGTCCACAGGTCCTCCCCCAATGCTGCCGAGGCTTCATCAAAGGTAGCGCGCACGACCGGCGCATCGCCATAGGCGGCCATCATGCCGACCGACTGAGAACCCTGACCGGGAAATACGAAAGCGAACGACATATTGTTCTCCAGAATTAATACTTGAGCAGCACGCTGCCCCAGGTAAAGCCGCCGCCGACGCCTTGCAACATAAGGGTCTGGCCACGCTTGACGCGACCATCTTTCACGGCCTCATCCATAGCCAACGGCACCGAGGCCGCCGAGGTATTGCCATGATGATCCACGGTAATGATCACGCGATCCGACGTGAGTGACAGACGCTTACCGATGGCATCGATGATGCGCACATTGGCTTGATGCGGAATGAGCCAGTCGATCTGAGCTGGTGATATGCCGGCGGATTCGCAACATTCAATCGCGCTATCCGACAATGCACGCACGGCAAACTTGAAAACCGCCTGACCGTCCATGCGCAGGAACGGGTCACCAATGACCTGACCGCTATGCACCTGACCCGGCACATTGAGAATATCGGATTGAGAACCATCGGCATGCAACGAAGTCGCCAGAATACCCGGCGTATCGCTGGCCTTCAGCACCACCGCGCCGGCGCCATCGCCAAACAGTACGCAGGTGCCGCGGTCTTCCCAGTCCATGATGCGCGAGAATACTTCAGCACCAACGACCAGCGCCGTTTTGTGGCTACCGGAACGGATAAATTTCTCGGCAATGGTCAGGGCATACACAAATCCTGAACAGACCGCTTGAACGTCAAAGGCCGTCGCACCCACGTTACCCAGCTTGCCCTGCATCAAGCAGGCGGTGCTCGGAAAAATCATGTCGGGCGTTGAAGTCGCCACGATGATCAGATCCAGATCCTTGGCATCCAAACCCGCATCGGCCAGTGCGCGGCGCGAAGCTTCTTCAGCCAGCATGCTGGACGTCACGCCTTCCGGCGCATGGTGACGCGAGGCGATCCCGGTACGGGTGACGATCCAGTCGTCGCTGGAATCCAATCCCTTTTCTTTAATCAGTGCTTCGTTAGAAATCGGTGCGCCCGGCAGATAACTACCGATACCGGCGAGCTGGGCGTAAATCGTTTGTGCCATCAGGCATCTCCCGTTGCATCATCGTCCTTGGCAGGATCTTTGAGCAACGCTGCAGTGGTTGAAGCGGTATAGCGGGACACGCGATGCGCGATCTTTTCGATCACACCATTCTCCGCTTCATGATAAGCCTCTCGGATAGCATAGCCAAAGGCAAAAGCGTCAGCCGAACCGTGGCTCTTGATGACCGTGCCTTTAAGGCCGAGCAACGTAGCGCCGTTGTAGCGCCGATGATCCAGGCGTTTTTTGAAACGGCTGAGCACGGGCAATGCCATCAGGGCGATCAGACGAGTGAGCAAATTCCGTTCGAACTCTTCGCGCAGAAAGCGTCCTAACATCTGCGCAAGCCCCTCGGAAACTTTAAGTGCCACGTTGCCGACAAATCCGTCACAGACGACGATATCCGCTTCGCCCTTATAGACGCCGTCACCCTCGACATTGCCGACAAAATTCAGATCGGTGGCGCGCAGCAATTCGGCCGCCTGTTTGACGACCTCATTCCCCTTGATGTCTTCTTCACCAATATTGAGGAGCCCGACGCGCGGCTCGGCAATGTGCTGCACGGCATTCGTGAGTATCGAACCCATGATGCCGAACTGCAGCAGGTGCTCGGCCGTACAGTCCACGTTGGCGCCGAGATCCAGCAGACGGGTCTGACCAGTCATGGTGGGGACCGCTGTACAGATGGCCGGGCGATCAATCCCGGGCAACATCTTGAGCACAAAACGGGAGATCGCCATCAGGGCGCCGGTATTACCGGCTGACACGCAGGCATCCACCTCTCCGGATTTCACCAGATTGATGGCCACACGCATCGACGAATCTTTTTTATTGCGCAGGGCGAGCGCCGGTGGCTCATCCATTCCCACGACTTCACTGGCGTGAACAATGTGCAACCGGTCACGAACCGACTTGTCCGGCGATGCGCGCCGCAGTCGATTTTCCAGAGGGCTGGATTTACCAACCAGTGTCAATTCGACATTGGGAAATTCGGCTGCAAAAGCTAATGCAGCGGCAACCGTGACCTTGGGGCCATGGTCGCCACCCATACAGTCAATCGCGATTTTGACGGTCATATCCAGTCAAAGGTCACGTTGAATCATGGTCAGGTAAAAAGCCTGACCTGCCTGATCAGGCCTCGGTCGTCTTGACAACCTTCTTGCCGCGGTAAACACCTGACGGCGAAATGTGGTGACGACGATGCACTTCACCGGTCGTCGGCTCGATGGCCAACGGCGGATTGCTCAGCGAATCATGAGCACGATGCATACCGCGCTTGGACGGGGATTTTTTGTTCTGTTGAACTGCCATTTTGATACTCCTGATTAAATCGTTACTGCGACTGCTCTGCCAGAGTATTCTCCGACAAAATCGACACCTAGACGTTAGTGTTTCAACGTCTTCAGTTGCGCCAACGCTGCGAACGGATGATCGTCGGCCGTTTCGTCCACCGGAATCGGTAGCGCACAATCCGCATGCATGGGCACGATCGGCAGTGAAAGCATCAACTCGTCTTCCACAAACTCCAACGTAAGCACACGCGCCGGATCCGGCATCGGGAGATATTCGACCATGTCGGCGTTCGAATCTTCTTCGAGCGCATCAAGGCGTTCCAACTCCGTCTCGTTCGCCACCCACGTCACCTTGTGCTCATGGTCGATCACCACGGTCACCGGTTGCAGGCAACGCTGACAGGACTGCTCCAGATGCGCCGATAGCCTGAGGGTCATGCTGGGTCGCCTGTCTGCGTTAAACGCAGCCTGCAACTGAACCTTAACCACTCCTGACTTGGCGACGAGCAAATCTACCAGACGCGTAAAATCCGACACCGGCACATCACCGTGCCAGGCAAAGGCCTCGCGCGCGGTAACGGTCGGGTCAAAACTTTCCGGCAAACCGGCAGATGACATCCAGATCTGTCCCGTTGAAAAACGGCGAATGATACCATTCGCAGGCCGGATTGTTGAGCATTTTCTTGCAATTCAGGCAGCCAACCCATTGAAAGCGCACCAAACATGACTTCGCAGATGTCCGCTCACGCCCCCCGAAGACTGATCCTCGGCTCCAGCTCGGTTTATCGCCGCGGGCTGCTGGAACGGCTGGGGCTGCCCTTCGAGGTCATGAGCCCCGATATTGATGAATCAGCCCACCCCGGCGAGCACCCGGCGGCCCTGGCCCGGCGCCTCGCCCGGGAAAAAGCCCGCGTCATTGCCGCCGGTCTGCCACCGGGCCAGAAAGATGCCCTCATTATCGGTAGCGACCAGGTCGCCGTTCTGGGCGATCAGGCCTACGGCAAACCCGGCAACCATGCCAATGCGGTCGCCCAGTTACAGGTCCTGAGTGGTCAGGTGGTCGTCTTTGAAACTGCCCTTTGCCTCTACGATGCGGCTGCCGACCGGTTTTTTGAAGAGTTGGTCAGCACCGAGGTCGAATTCCGTGACCTCACGCTGGTAGAGATTGAAGCCTATCTCGGGCGGGAACCGGCCTATGACTGTGCCGGGTCGGCTAAATCCGAGGGATTGGGCATTGCACTGCTCGAGCGGCTGTCCGGTGACGACCCGACGGCGCTCATCGGTTTGCCGCTCATTGCCCTCTGCCGGCTCTTGCATCAGGCCGGCGTTAACCCGCTAACCGGCGCCTGAGTCGCCCGAGGCGAATGACCCAAGCTGCCCTGCACCTGATTCCGGTCCCGCTATCCGAGTTGAGCGAGGCCGACCCGACACGGGTTCTGCCGGCAAGCGTGGTGCCGATCATCCGTGATCTGCGACATTTTGTTGTGGAAAACGCCAAAAGCGCCCGCGCCTTCCTCAAAACCGTTGGCATGCCCGTGCCGATTGCTGAACTGGATATCCGGGAACTACCGGGGCGCGGCAAGATCGGCAAATCCGACGCGCAGACCGGGGATTGGGATGCGCTGCTGGCCCCGCTGGCATCGGGAACGCCGATCGGGCTTCTGTCCGAAGCTGGCTGCCCGGCCGTTGCCGACCCGGGATCCGAGCTGGTCCATCGCGCTCATGAGCGGGCTTACCGGGTCGTTCCCCACATCGGCCCCTCATCCATCCTGCTGGCGCTCATGGCATCCGGCCTGGGCGGCCAGCAATTTGCATTCCAAGGGTACCTGCCGCAGGACGAGAACGAACGCAAACAGGCCATAATCCGCCTGGAAAATGCCTCTAAAAGTTCAGATCAGACACAGATCGTGATTGAAACACCGTATCGCAACCTGGTCTTGTTCGAAACATTGCTCAAACAGCTGCGTCCGGATACCCGACTGTGCATCGCGATGGCTCTGACCACGCCGGAGGAGCTGATCTGTACTCGCCCCGTCAGTGCCTGGCAGAAAATCCCTGCGCCGGCTTTCGAGAAGCGGCCAACTGTCTTTCTATTCAAACTATAACAACAGGTTAGCCGGACTTCTTCATCCAGTCTGCAATGTCTGGAATTGAGTCGACCACCCCCACGGGCCGGCAGCGCAGTAGCGAATCCAGCCCGTGCGCTCCATGCGTAATCGCCAATCCGTGGGCTCCGGCGTTGAGCGCCATCTGCAGGTCATGTGTCGTATCGCCGATCATCAGAGTTCGTTCCGGCGCCACGGCAAAATGATCCATGATCTCCAGCAGCATTTGCGGATCCGGTTTGCTCCGGGTTTCATCTGCTGTGCGGGTGATGTCGAAATACGCACCCAAGCCGCTATGCCCCAGGGCCCTGTCCAGACCGAGCCGACTCTTGCCAGTTGCCACGGCCAGCCAGCGGTGCTCGGCCTGGAGTCCCTTCAACAGGGCTTCCACTCCCTCAAAAAGACACAATTCGTGATCGCCTGAGAGGTAATGCTTCCGGTAGGCATTGACCAGATCATCGTAGCGGTTTTCGTTCAGATCCGGCACCGCATACTGCAGCGCATCCCGCAGCCCCATCCCGATCACATAACGCGCCTTTTCGTCATTCGGCGGCACGGCGCCAATCTCCCGGCTGGCCGCCTGAATGGCCTTGACGATGGCACCGGTGGAATCCAGTAATGTGCCGTCCCAGTCAAACACTACAAGATCATATTGCCGATTCTTCATGTAATTTATCAACTATAAATTCGCACAATAATCCAGAAACGACCGGAGTTCGTCGGGCAGTGGTGCCCCGATTGCCAGCGGCTCACCGGTCACCGGGTGCTTGCAGCGCAGACTCCCTGCATGCAGAAACATCCGCGCCAGCAGACCGACCGAGTCCAGCCGCTTATTGAGCGCAAAGTCGCCGTACTTGTCATCACCCACGATCGGATGCCCTAGACTGGCCAGATGCACCCGGATCTGGTGCGTCCGTCCGGTTTTTAGCTGGGCCTCGACGAGCGCAAAGCCCGGATATTGTTTCTTCAGGCGAAAATGCGTCTCTGCCGGGCGGGTTTCGGGATGGGTCAGGTCGCGCCCACGGGCGATCCGGACGCGCCGCTCACCCTCCGGGGTCAGATACTTATAGAGGGGGTCGGTCACCTTCAGGAGATTACCCGGTTTTGATCCGACCCCGCCTTCCCAGGTGCCCACCACCAGCGCCAGGTAGCGCTTGTCACCCTTCTGGCTGCGGAACATCTCGTGCATCCCCACCAGCGCTGCTCGACGCTTGGCAACCAGCAACACCCCGGAGGTCTCCCGGTCCAGCCGGTGGGCCAGTTCCAGAAAACGCGCCTCGGGGCGCTGGGCCCTCAGGGCTTCAATCGCACCCCAGGCCAGGCCACTGCCTCCGTGCACCGCAATACCGCAGGGTTTATTAAGGGCGAGCAGGCTGTCATCCTCGTAGAGCACGGGCAGATCGACCTCCGGCGCAACCGGTGGCCTGGATTCGACAAACGCGCTGACCCGGACAGGCGGTAACCGGAGCTCATCCCCCACGTTCAACCGCTGATCCGGTTGGCAGCGACCGCCGTTCACCCTCACCTCGCCGCTACGGACGATCCGGTAAATACGGCTTTTGGGCACCCCCTTGAGATGCCGCAGCAGATAGTTATCGAGGCGTTGTCCGGCCTCATCTTCAGTAATCTGGCGGCGTTCGACCCCGGATGATGCAGTTTTTTTAACTAAAACGCTTGCGGACGGTTGATTACTGCGTGACATGGCTTATACTTTACACGTTTGTGCTGCCAGCAGGTGGGTTTGCGACACGTCGTAACACCAGCCTGCCCGGAACCCCGAGCCAAAATCGCCTCAGGCGAGTTCGAGATTCGAGGGGTCTGTCGCAGCCGAACCGGGCCATGACGACTCGCCCAGACGAACACAAGCAGCCGTCACCGACTGACACACGCCCGGCGTATGCAGTCCCGAATGCAGTCATGGCAGATGCGCGCCGGTTTCGGCCAGGCACCTTCTGCCGGTTTCAGACCGGTTCACCTTGTCCGAACGTCCGGCTTGGGATCCTCCAGAGGATATCCCCTGCCTCGCCCTGAGAGCACGCCGCCCGGAAAGCCCTGAACCAGTCCAGGTCTCAGTCCGACCCCGTCGGCTGCCACCTGCGGGATTGCCCGCGCCGGTGCTTTTGGAGCACCAACGCAATGAAACGTATGCTGTTTAATGCGACGCAGGCAGAAGAACTGCGCGTCGCCATCGTCGAAGGTCAGAAACTGATCGACCTCGACATCGAGTCCGCCTCGAAAGAACAACGCAAGAGCAATATCTACAAGGGTGTCATAACCCGTATCGAGCCGTCGCTCGAGGCCGTGTTTGTAAACTACGGCGCTGAACGTCACGGCTTCCTGCCCTTCAAGGAAATCGCCCGCGAGTATTACGCCCCCAACGGCGAAGGCAGCCGCGCCAAGATGCAGGAAACCCTCAAAGAGGGTCAGGAACTGATCGTTCAGGTCGACAAAGACGAGCGTGGCAACAAGGGCGCCGCCCTCACCACCTATGTGTCGCTGGCCGGCCGTTACCTGGTGCTGATGCCGAACAACCCGCGCGGCGGTGGTGTTTCGCGCCGTGTCGAAGGCGATGACCGCTCTGAACTGCGCGATGCCATGGCCCAGCTCACCGTACCCGATGGCATGAGCCTGATCGCGCGGACTGCAGCGATTGGCCGCAATGCCGAAGAGCTGCAATGGGATCTGAACTATCTCATGCAGCTGTGGACGGCCATTGATTCGGTCGCCAAGGACAATACCGGTCCGCTGCTGATCTTCCAGGAAGGCAGCCTCGTCATTCGCGCCATCCGTGATTACTTCCAGCCGGATATCGGCGAAATCCTGATCGACACCGACGACATCTTCGAGCAGGCCCAAGCATTCATGAGCCAGGTCATGCCGCACAACGTCAATCGCGTGAAGCGTTATCACGATGACGTGCCCCTCTTCTCGCGCTTCCAGATCGAGCATCAGATCGAATCGGCCTACGCCCGTCAGGTCAACCTGCCGTCCGGCGGCGCCATCGTCATCGATCACACCGAAGCGCTGGTCTCGGTCGACGTCAACTCGGGTCGTGCCACCAAGGGTAGCGACATCGAGGAAACCGCCCTCAAGACCAACCTCGAAGCGGCCGACGAAATCGCCCGCCAGCTTCGTTTGCGCGACCTCGGCGGCCTGATCGTCATCGACTTCATCGACATGGAAAGCGCCCGCAACCAGCGCGAAGTGGAGAATCGTCTGCGCGACGCCCTGCACCACGATCGTGCCCGCGTCCAGACCAGCAAGATCAGCCGTTTCGGCCTGCTCGAACTGTCGCGTCAGCGTCTGCGCCCGGCACTGGCTGAAACCTCGTACATCACGTGCCCGCGTTGTACCGGTACCGGTCATATCCGCTCGACCGAATCGGCCGCGCTCCACATCCTGCGCATCCTCGAAGAGGAAGCCATGAAGGAAAATACCGCCGCTGTGCATACCCAGGTGCCAGTGGATGTGGCGACCTTCCTGCTCAACGAAAAACGCGCCGACATCCAGGCCATCGAACTGCGCCACAAAATCACGATCCTGCTGCTGCCGAACAAGCATCTGGAAACCCCGGCGCACCATATCCAGCGTCTGCGTCATGACGAACTGAATCAGGATGATCATCGCGAACCGTCCTACAAGATGGTCGATCAGCCCCTGATGGAAGCGCCCACGTTCTCGGTAGAACAGAAGAACCAGAACCGTCAGTCGGCAGCCATCCGCAACATCGCACCAGCCCAGCCGGCGCCGGTGTCGATCGAATCGACGCCTGCACCGCAACCGGCTCAGGAAGAAAAGAGTGGCTTCATCTCCAAGCTATTTAGCTGGCTGAGTGGCGACGCCAAGAAAAAGCCGCCGGTCGAAACCGCTCGTACGCGCACACCGCGTGAAGGGGGTCGGGCAGGTGGCCGTCGAAACGCGCAGGGTGATGGCGAAGGCCGTCAGCAACGCGGTCAGCGTGGCGAGAGCCGTCAGCAACGCGGTCAGCGTGGCGAAGCGCAGGAAAGCCGTCGTAGCAGCAGTAACCGCACCGAGCGCCCGGCTAATGCCGAGGGCGCCCAGGAAGAAGGCGGCAGCAACAACCGTCGTCGTGGCGGTCGTGGCAACCGCGATGGTCGTAATAACCCGCCAGCCACCGAGTCATCTGCGGAAAATGCGGGTGTGTCTGCCCTCGACGTGAGCATCTCCCCCATTGCAGCGGAGTCTGAGGGTGGCAATAAAGAGGGTGGCGCTCGCCGCCGTGGTCGTCGTGGTGGCCGTCGCGAACGTGGTGACCGCAACGCGACAGGCGAGAACGGCGCTAACGCCGTGAATGAGTTGGATGAGGCGTCAAGTGTGATGTCCAACGACGCTGTTGCCTCCGCTCCGGCGGTCTCTGAAGCGGTAACAACGACACCGCTGATTGTAGAAGCCGCATCAGCGCCTGGCATGCCCGTGGTCGAAACACCGTCGCCAGTCATGGCTGTGTCGGTTGCCGAGTCCACAACCTCCACACCTATCGCAGAAGTTGTGCCCGTGCCTCCCGCTCCGGTGGTCACTGCTCCGGTCGTCATCGAAACCGCTTCTCTGGAATCGGTCGGTCTGCAGATGGTCGAAACCGATCCGGGCAAACGCGCCACGGTTGCCGCACCGCCGGCTGAAAAACCTGTGCGCCAGCCGCGCAAGCCCCGTGTCAAGCCGGTAGTCACAGAAGAGCCTTTGCAGATGGTTGAAACCCGTAAGGAGTAATGATCTTCTGGGCGTCGCCCTGAAGAAAAAAACCGCGCTGGAATGGCGCGGTTTTTTTCTTTGTAAAGTCGGGACAGCCTAATTTGCTCTGTCGGCTGTCTTGCGGGTAGTCGATTTCCCCTCCTTACCAGCTTGAGTAGCATTCCGTTCCTGGATGATGCTGTCAAGCAAACCTTCGGCAGCGTCTTCGATCATATCAAGTACCAGATCGAAGTCATGAGCAAGACCGTAGTAGGGATCGGGAACCTCATCGTCATCGAACTGCCGGGCATAACTCATAAACAGCTTGAGTCGGGAAAGTCGATTCGCCGGACAGAGCTTACGCAGTGAATCAAGATTGCTCCGATCCATCGCCAGCACAATATCGAAATATTCAAGATCTTCTGGCGCAACCTTGCGCGCGACTAGCTGTGAAAGATCGTACTTGCGCTCCGCGGCTGCACGTTGCGTTCTGGAGTCGGGTGACTCGCCAACATGGTAACCATGGGTTCCTGCCGAATCAATTTCCAGTTCGGATAGCATGCCACGCTGAGAGACCAGCCGGCGAAAGACGGCTTCCGCAGTTGGTGAACGGCATATATTGCCCATGCACACGAATAGTACTCTGGTCATTCGCCCCCTCCTTTCTAGACTGATGCTTCTGATTACAAACCAACGCGCACCAGCTGATCCTTCCCGCAGTTAGGATCAATTCTTATGAGGCAATTGTTTCATAATTGCAGAGGTTTCCACAATATCTGCATCATGCGTTGTTTTTTTAAGGATAGACTGCGTCCATGCCTCAATGCATCAGAACGTTTCTGCTAATTCTTGCTATTGTCATATCCATGGCAGCCTGCAGCTCTGGGCCATTCAAGTTGAACCAGTCACCTGCCGTCGCTGTGGTTGATAACGGTGCGATACCAAAACCTCGTGAGTCATCTTTCAGCGTGCTGATCGTTCCAAGCGGCGCCATAAAAACTCGTTACATGTCTGACAAAACTTCAGCAGCGGCCGGCGTGGTCAGCAGCATGATCATCGGTCCGATCGCTGGCGCAGTCGGCAGCCTTGTGGGCTCCACCGCCAGCAGTGCCGCCGCCTCGGCTGAGGAAAACGCCTCCGCCAAACTGGACAGCAGTGATGTCGTGACTGCACTGCGGCCGGTACAGTTACCGCAATATTTTGCCATCACCCTCGGTGAAAAACTGGGCCAATGCGGCATCCGGAGCGCCATTCACCCGGCGTTGCTCAACCCCGATAATCCGGATTGGTTCATCACGCATCTGGTTCTACCGCCGGGCTTCAACGATGAGGTGGCCCCCTATCGCTTCTTTATCGAGGCCGGCGTGGTAGGCATCCAGATCCGTGATGCACTCACAGCCACTACGATGGAGGGCAACGCCTACGCCCGGGTCTATGAAACACGCAGCCGGCGCCAGATCGGGCGCTATTCCGATAAAACCGGGAGCTCGGGCTCGGTCACGCTCAAAGCCTATGGCAAGGGCAATGACGCCGCCACCGCTGAAATGCAGCAGGCCTCCAAGCTAATTGCCCGCTATCTGGCCAGCGGCATCGCCAAAGATATGTGCGATGTCATGCGGCGCTTCTGATCACTCTCCCAGCGGCGCAGCCCCAAAGACTTGCTCCTTGAGTTTGAACAACTGATCGCGCGTCCGGGCAGCGGCTTCGAACTCCAGGTTCTTGGCATGCTTCTGCATCGCCTGTTCCAGCTTGCGGATCTCTGTAGCGAGTTCTTTTTCCGACATCGACTCGTAGGTCTTGCCTGGCTGGGCGGCCCGGGGCAGATTGCTCACGCCATCGGCTTCGCTATAACCGGTGGTGTAAACGCCGTCGATAATGTCCTTGATCCGCTTCTGCACGCCGCGCGGCACAATGCCGTTGGCGGTATTAAAGGCCACCTGCTTCTGACGCCGGCGTTCGGTTTCATCAATGGCGCGGCGCATGGAGCCTGTGATCTTGTCGGCATACAGAATCGCCATGCCGTTGATGTGACGGGCAGCTCGACCAATGGTCTGGATGAGCGAGGTTTCCGAGCGCAGGAAGCCCTCTTTATCGGCATCCAGAATCGCCACCAGCGACACTTCCGGAATATCCAGCCCCTCGCGTAGCAAATTAATCCCCACCAGCACCTGGAACACCCCGAGGCGCAGATCACGAATGATCTCGACCCGCTCGACCGTATCCACATCCGAGTGCAGATAGCGCACCTTGATGCCATTCTCGGTCAGGTAATCGGTCAGATCTTCTGCCATGCGTTTGGTCAGCGTGGTCACCAGCACCCGCTCATCCAGCGCCACGCGCTTGCGGATCCCGCCCAGCAGATCATCGACCTGGGATAGCGCCGGCCGGACTTCCACCACTGGGTCAACCAGGCCGGTCGGACGCACCACCTGTTCCACCACCTGCCCGGCATGCTGCTTCTCGTAATCGGCCGGCGTCGCGCTCACAAAAATTGCCTGGCGCATGCGCTGCTCGAACTCGTCAAACTTCAATGGCCGGTTATCCAGCGCCGAGGGCAAGCGGAAACCGTAATTGACCAGGTTCTCCTTGCGCGAGCGATCACCGCGGTACATGCCACCCACCTGGCCGATGGCCACATGTGATTCATCAATAAAGATCAGCGCGTTGTCCGGCAGGTAATCGATCAGGGTCGGCGGTGGTTCGCCGGCCTTGCGGCCGGAGAGATGCCGCGAATAGTTTTCGATGCCCTTGCAGAAACCAATTTCGCTCAGCATCTCGATATCGAACTTGGTGCGCTGTTCGATGCGCTGTGCTTCGACCAGCTTGGCCTCGGCCAGAAACGCTGCCTTCTGGAGATTCAGCTCGTCCTTGATCCCTTCGATGGCGCGCATCACCGTTGCACGCGGCGTCACGTAGTGGCTGGACGGGTACACCGTGAAGCGCGGCAGCCGCTGACGGATCTGACCAGTCAGCGGATCAAACAGCTGGATGCGCTCGATCTCGTCATCGAAGAGCTCAATCCGGACGGCATGTTCCGCATGCTCGGCCGGAAACACATCGATCACATCGCCCCGCACGCGGAAGGTACCGCGCTGGAAGTCCATCTCGTTGCGGGTGTACTGCATCTCGGCCAGCCGCTTGAGCAAGTCGCGCTGGGCCACCTTGTCGCCTTCACGCACATGCATGATCATCTGGTGATATTCGTCACGATCACCAATCCCGTAGATACACGACACCGTCGCCACGATAATGCAGTCAGTGCGTTCGATCAGGCTTTTGGTCGCCGACAGGCGCATCTGCTCGATGTGCTCATTGATCGACGAATCTTTCTCGATGAACAGATCGCGGCTCGGCACATAGGCTTCGGGCTGATAGTAATCGTAATACGAGACGAAATATTCGACCGCGTTTTCCGGGAAGAACTCCCGGAACTCGGCATAGAGCTGGGCCGCCAGCGTCTTGTTCGGGGCCAGCACCAGCGCCGGCCGACCGCTCCGGGCAATCACATTGGCCATGGTGTAGGTCTTGCCTGACCCCGTTACGCCCAGCAGCGTCTGGTAGGACAACCCGTCCTCCAGCCCTTCCATCAGCTGGGCAATGGCTGCCGGCTGGTCACCGGCCGGCGGAAACGGCTGGTGCAGCCGGAACGGGCTACCCGGAAAGGTGACCACCGCTTCATTCGCCGCAGACGTAAAACGATCTACCATGTTAAAATTTTAAGGTTGTCATGTGCCTAAAGGCACAGTTTAACGCCTCATTCTCCATTTTCTCCATGCCGGCCATCCGGCACCCTCCGGAGCTTTTATGTCCTCGATTTTTGCTGATGTCGCGCTCGCACCGCGCGACCCGATTCTCGGCCTGACCGAAGCATTCAATGCGGATACACGCGCCACCAAGGTCAATCTTGGCGTCGGCGTCTATTACGATGATGAGGGCAAACTGCCGCTACTCAAGGCCGTACGTGCCGCCGAAGAAACCCGCATGAAGAATCCGCCGGCCCGTGGCTACCAGCCGATTGAAGGCTCGGCGGCATATGATCAGGCTGTGCAAGCCCTGCTCTTCGGTCACGACACCCAGTTGCTGCGCGACAAGCGCGTGATTACCGCACAAGCCATCGGCGGTACCGGCGCCCTCAAGATCGGCGCCGATTACCTCAAGCGTCTGGTCCCCAACGCCACCGTCTATATCAGCGATCCTTCCTGGGAAAACCACCGCGCGCTGTTCGAAGCAGCCGATTTCCCGGTAAAGACCTACCGCTACTATGACGCCAGCACCCGCGGCGTCAACTTCGACGGCATGCTGGCTGATCTGAATGCCATGCCGAAGGATTCGGTTGTGCTGCTACACGCATGCTGTCACAACCCGACCGGCGCCGACCTGAGCAACGACCAATGGGATCAGGTTATCAATGTCATCCGTGCCAAGGAGCTGATCGCATTCCTCGACATGGCCTACCAGGGCTTTGCCGAAGGCATCCAGCCAGACGCCATCGTTCTCGACAAATTTGCTCACTCAGGTCTGCAATTCCTGGTGTCGTCTTCATTCTCGAAGTCGTTCTCGCTCTATGGCGAGCGCGTCGGCGCCCTGTCGATCGTTACCGAATCTTCGGATGAATCGGCCCGCGTCATGTCGCAACTCAAGCGCGTGATCCGCACCAACTACTCCAACCCGCCTACCCACGGTGCGGCTATCGTCACTGCCGTGCTGACCAGCCCGGAACTCCGTGTGATGTGGGAGAAGGAACTGGCCGAAATGCGTGATCGTATCCGTGCCATGCGCCATGCCCTGGTCGACAAGCTCAAGGCCAAAGGCGTCAAGCAGGATTTCAGCTTCGTGATCCAGCAGCGCGGCATGTTCTCGTACACCGGCCTCACCGCCGACCAGGTGGATGTACTGCGCGACAAGTACGGCATCTATGCCGTCTCGACCGGCCGCATCTGCCTGGCCGCACTCAACAGCAAGAACATCGATGCCGTGGCGGATGCCATCGCCGCGGTGGTGGCCTGATAGCGCCTTGAGTGTTGAACGGGGCGACTCAGCCTCGTACGAGAAACGCACCTTCGGGTGCGTTTTTTTATGGAGTTTGCTGACCGGCCACAAAGGGTTTCGAATGCTGGTGATGCTTCTGCCAATTCTGCTGGTACTTACGGGCGATCGGGGCCGATTCGATAATCACCAGGTTTTCGGCGTTACTTTTCTCGGCCGCGCGTGAGAAGTTATAGCTTCCCGTAATCACGATGCGGTCGTCGATGATCATGATCTTGTTGTGGGCAATGGCGTGGCGGTCGTCGATCAGCGTCGGAATCCCCGCACGCTGCGCCAGCTCGGCCACCGATGACCTCTGGGTCCGGTTGCTCTTGTCGAGCACGACAATCACATCGACTCCGCGCAAACGTGCATCGGCCAGTGCCTGGACGATCAGCGGATTGGTAAACGAATACGCCTGAACTCGGATGGTGTTCTGGGCGGCATCGATTTCATCGGTAATCGCCGTTTCCACCGTATGCCCGGGCGTGAAATAGGCGCGGATCTGCGTTACGGGTACCGACACCGGCACCGAAGGACTCTCTGCAGCAACAACCGAGTCGGTCGTCACCGACGGTTGAGCCAGCGCTAGCGCCGGCAGCAACCCCAGAATTAGCGAGAACGCTTTCACTTGCCGGATGCGGAAGCGTCTGTGTTGGTATTGTCTGCGTCATCTGCATCCTCTTCGGGATCCGGCTCCGCCAGCACCTGCGATCGACCAAAGCCCACCTTGGCCTGCGCCTTCATCACCTTATCGGCAATATCGGTGTTGCCGGTCTGCAGCGCCCAATCTACGGCGCTCTCGCCGCCCTTGGTCCAGGTCGGATCGGCACCAGCCGCCAGAAGGCGGTCTACCATCTCCTCCTGGCCCTGCTGGGCAGCAATCATCAGAGCCGATGCCTGACTGGGGTTGTTGCCATTCACATCGGCGCCTTTGGCCATCAGGTAATTGAAGACTTCGAGGTTCTTGCCATAAACGGCATAGCTCAAGGGTTGCCACCCTTGCTTGCGATTAACCGGTACACCGGCATCGAGCATCTGTCTCACAATCGACAGATTACCCTTGATGGCGCCATAGTTCAGCGCATCATCACCCACCTTATTGCGGCCCAGTGGATCAGCGCCGCCCTTGAGCAGCACGGTGACCACATTGTCATTGCTGTTGGCGGCGGCATGCACCAGCAGGCTGTTGCCCTGCTTGTCCTTGTAGTTGGGGTCAAAGCCTGCGGCCAGACCTTCCCTCACTGTTTCGGCATCACCGTTTTTGGCGGCTGCCACCATGCTGTCTGGCGCTGGCGCCGCCCATACGGCTAAAGTCAAGATAGCACCACACAGTGCCACTAATACATTTTTCATGCGGCAATCCTCGGTTCAAGTACGGCCGCTGCCGCCGGAAACAGCCTCAGAAAGTTCCGGCTAGTGGCGGTGGCAACCTCTTCCAGAGAGATCTGGCGCAGATCGGCGATCGCTTCGGCCACATGTTTTACATACGCCGGTTGATTGGGCTTGCCGCGATACGGTACCGGCGCCAGATAGGGCGCGTCGGTTTCAATCAGGAGTCGGTCCAGCGGCACCGAACGCGCCACTTCGTGCACCACCTCGGCCTTCTTGAAACTGACAATGCCGGACAGTGAAATATAAAAACCCAGATCGATCCCGGCCCGGGCGACATCCAGTGATTCGGTAAAGCAGTGCAGGATGCCACCGACCGCCTCGGCCCCCTCTTTCTTCAGAATGGCCAGGGTATCTTCGGCCGCCTCACGCGTATGAATGACCAGCGGTTTGTTGAGTTCGCGCGCCGCCCGGATATGCACCCGGAATCGCTCACGCTGCCACTCGGGCCGATCCTTGTGCCAGTGATAATCCAGACCGGTCTCACCGATCGCCAATACCTTGGGGTCGGCCCCCAGTTCACAGAGTGTGGCCACATCCGGCTCGCGGTGATCAGCGTATTCCGGATGAACGCCCACCGAGGCAAACACCTGCGGGTAGGCATGCGCAATTGCTAGTACCTGCGGGGCTTCTTCCAGCGTCACGCCAATGGTCATACAGCCGGCAATGCCGTTGCCGTCCATGGCGTCCAGCACTTCGGGCAGGCGATCAGAGAGTCCTTCAAAATCCAGGTGGCAGTGAGAGTCAATCAGTCGGGTCATATAGGGTTCAAGCGGGCGCGGTGTAAAGACCAATAAGGCGGGAAAACAGGGATTCAAGAAACAGCCGGATATTCAATGGATGGCTGGACAATCGGCGCGCTTCAATCAGGGTGGCGGGAAACGCCATCAGCGCCTCGTCATTGACTTGCTGCGAAAGCTTTTCCAGCGTGGGCTGTAACTCGGGAAATACCGATGGGGCCGCACCCAGTCGGGCCAGCTGTAGATCCAGTACCCAGCGCTGTAGCCAGTCGATGAGCAAGGCCAAGCGCAACCCGGATTGGTCGCCCTTGATCAGGGTTTCACAGTTACGAGCCAGCGCCAGCACGTCCATCCGCTCACCGGCTGGCAACGCCGCCAGCAAGGCATCCAGCAAGGCTACCTCGGCCACAGCCTCCTCACTGGCCATAGCATCACGCGCCGATGCCAGCGCCAGCAGATGCGCAAAACGCAAGGCACCGGCGCAGCGGTTCAACCAGAGCGATGCGGCCTGGGCCGGTACGCCCAGCGTCTTTAACTGAGCCAACGACTGGGCATGATCGGGCACGCGCAGCGGAATCGACCGGGTGCGGCTCCGCACCGTTGGCAAGAGGCGTTCGGCTACATGACTGACCAGTAGAAAATGAACACCGGCCGGCGGCTCTTCCAGCGATTTCAACAGCGCATTGGCCGTTGCCTCGTTCATGGCCTCAGCCGGTTCGATCAGAATCACACGGCGCCCGCGGTGGCTGCCCACCTGGACAAAATCTTCCAGCCCGCGGACCTGGTCGATTCGGATCTGTTCACTCTTCTTCCGTTCAGCCTTGGCGCTACTCTTTGCCTCATCATTGACGATGACCTCGTCCTCGTAGGCTTCGGGGCGGATACGGCGGAAATCTGGATGGTTGCCCGAGGCATGCCAGGTACACGCCGTACATTGACCGCAGGCCCGGCCATCTGACGTGGGCGTATCGCAGAGCAGGCTGGCGGCCAGCATTTCGGCAAAGGCCAGTTTGCCCAGACCTGCCGGCCCGGTCAGCAACAGGGCGTGAGGCAGGCGGTCGCTCTCGCGGGCGCGCTGCAGTTGTGACCATGGGGCCGCGTGGATTTCTTGCCAGGCAATCATCTCAGTCAATCAGGTCTGATAGCGCCGCAAGGATCTGGGCGCGCACTTCCGGCATCGGCACATCGGAGGCCACCCGGCGGATGCGATCGGGATACGCGGCTTGCCGAGCATGATAGGCATCGCGCACGCGCTGATGGAAGTTCGCCGCTTCACGCTCGAAACGGTCAAGCACACGCGTATCGTGCAAGCGTGCCTGGGCAGTTTCTACCGACACATCAAACAGAATGGTCCGGTCCGGTTGCAAGCCTGCATGTACCCAGGTCTCCAGCGCGGTGAACTTTGCTTCGGGAACGCCGCGGCCACCGACCTGATAGGCATAGGTTGCATCCGAGAAACGATCGGAGATCACCCAGGCGCCTCGCTCCAGTGCCGGACGGATCACTGCCGACAGATGTTCTGCGCGAGCAGCAAACATCAGCATCATCTCGGTCTCTGGCGTCATCGGCTCATTTAAAAGAATCGACCGGAGAGCCTCACCCAGCGGCGTACCGCCCGGTTCACGCGTAACCACCACCGATTCCCCACGCGATGTCAGATAATCGCGCAGCCATTCGATGTGCGAGCTTTTGCCGGCGCCATCGATCCCTTCAACGGTAATGAACCGGCCTGACCGGGTTGGTGTATGACTCAAGGCTGACCTCGCTGATACTGGTTGACGGCCCGGTTATGGTCATCAAGCGTGGCAGAGAACTGGCTGCTGCCATCACCCCGGGCCACAAAATAAAGCGCATCGGTGATGGCCGGGTGGGCAGCCGCCTGCAAGGAGGCCTGGCCGGGCATACAAATGGGCGTCGCTGGCAAGCCGGTGCGCGTGTAGGTATTATGCGACGAATCCCGTTGCAGATCGGCCTTACGCAGGTTGCCATCATAGCGATTGCCCATGCCGTAGATCACCGTCGGATCGGTCTGTAGACGCATGCCCTTGCGAAGCCGGTTGATGAATACCCCTGCGATCTGGGCACGATCAGCCGCCGCACCGGTTTCCTTCTCGACGATGGAGGCAAGGATCAACAATTCATAGGGCGACTTTAATGGAAGATTGGCCGCGCGCCCCTGCCAGACCCCATCAAGCTGCTTGTCCATCGCCCTCATTGCCCGCTGCAAAACCTCAATATCGTCAGAGCGTTTGTCAAAACGATAGGTGTCCGGAAAGAACCGGCCTTCGGGTGTGTGCATTGGTGCACCGAGTTTGGCCATGATGGCCTGATTGCTGAGACCCTGGGTCGTATGCACTATGTCCGGCGTCGCATTCAGTCGTGAACGCATCTCCGCAAAACTGATGCCTTCGACAAACAGAACCTCGCCCTGACTGGTATCGCCACTCGACAATTTGCGCAGCAGCGTCCATAAAGAAATGCCCTGATCAAACTCGTAACTGCCCGCCTTGATGCTGGTTGATAAACCGGCTACCCGGCCAACCCCGGAAATGATCCATGGGGATACCTGCACACCCCCCGTATTCAGCGACTGCGCCGCCACTTTCAACGAGGCACCTTGCGGCACGCGCACTAGCAATTTCGGCTCGCTCAGAGGAACCGGCCACCAGACCAACGCCAACCCCCCGACCGTGAGCAAAAGCCCCGCCGCCAGTAGAAGTTTGATCAATCTGGTCATTTGCGTCATAGCCTCTTATGATACCAATATGAACGCACCTACTCTGATCTCACTGCCCCACCTGAGTGTCCTGGAAGTCACTGGCCAGGATGCCCAGCCTTTTCTGCAGTCGCAAGTTCCCAGCGACGTCCGTCAACTGAATGCCGAGAGGGCCCAGATCTCCGGTTGGTGTACTGCCAAGGGCCGACTGCTCACCACCTTTGTGCTGTGGACCATCGATGACGGCTACCGCTTGGTGCTGGCCAGCGATGTGGCCGAGGCCATCGCCAAGCGCCTCAAAATGTTCGTGCTGCGCCTCAAAGTGCAGATCACCCGCCCGGACAACCTGCGCGTTGCCGGCTTGCTTAACCCGCCGGCCAACGTGGACGGGCTCGACCTGCCGGCCGAACCCTGGAGGGTCTGCCGCAACGCCGCCCTCACCGCGATCCGGCTTGATGCGCAGCGCATCCTCCTGGCCGGCGACGATGCCGCACTCGCGGCTGCAGCCGGCCATACCGCCCGAGGCAATGCCGATGCCTGGGCGCGCACCGACATCGAACAGGGCTTTCCGCTCGTCACCCAGGCGACCAGCGAGCATTACGTGCCGCAGATGGTCAACCTCGACAAACTTGGCGGCGTCAGCTTCAAAAAGGGCTGCTACCCCGGTCAGGAAATCGTGGCGCGCACGCATTACCTGGGCAAGATCAAGCGTCACCTCTATCGGGTTCAGGCCACGCAAGCACTCACGGCTGGGGCCGAAGTCCGCTCCGCCGTTCTCAACGGTCAGGCCTGCGGCAGTCTGCTCAGCACCGCTCCGGCCGAATCCGGTACCGACTGGCTAGCCCTGGCCGTTCTGCAGCAGGATGCCGTTGGCGGCGCGATCTATCTGGAAAGCGATCAGGGAAAGACCCGGCTGACGCTCATCGACGAGGTCATGCCGCAACACGAGTCAGATGCACCCGCACCGGCCTGATCAGATCACTTAGTCTTCACGGATCACCACCGGCGTGCCCACCGGCACCCGGTCAAACAGTTCCACCATATCGGCATTGGCCATACGCACGCAGCCATGCGAGCCGGGCACACCCAGCGTGGTCTCAGCCGGCGTGCCGTGGATGTACACATAGCGGCGCATGGTATCAACCTGCCCACCGCGATTGACTCCGGGCTCCTCGCCACACAGCCACAGGATCCGCGTCAGGATCCAGTCCTTGCCGGGCTGCGCCGCCATCAGTTCCGGGGTGCACACTTCGCCCGTCGGCCGGCGGCCACGCAACACCGCACCTAGAGGCAAACCATCGCCAATTCGTGCCCGAATGCGATGCCGCCCGCGCGGCGTCTGGTAACTACCCATCTGTTCACCGGCGCCCCTCGCTGCCGTCGAGACCCGGTACTGTTTGATCACCGACCCGGCATCATCGCGCAGGGTCAGCGTCTGATGCGCAATCGACACTTCAATCTGCATGGCTCACACTTTCACGCAGGCTTTTTGATTCGGCCCGGCGGCGTTGGAAAAACGCCCCGATCAGCGCCGCACTTTCTTCAGCCATCAGACCACCTTCGACCTCGGCATGGTGATTCAACCTGGCCTCGGCAAACAGATCGACCACACTGCCGCACGCACCCGTCTTGGGTTCGCTGGCCCCGTACACCACCCGCGCAATACGCGCATGCTGAATCGCCCCGGCACACATGGCACAGGGTTCAACCGTCACATACAGCGTCGCACCTGGCAGCCGGTAATTACCCACTGTGCGAGCAGCGTTTCGCAAGGCCACAATTTCTGCATGGGCAGTCGGATCTTGCTGGCTTATCGGTTGATTGTATCCACGGCCCACCACGACGCCATTTAGAACCACCAGTGCACCAACCGGTACTTCATTCAGTCGGGAGCCCTCGAACGCCAGTTCCAGCGCTTCGGCCATGAATGCTTCATCAATCGCATTCATACGGAGTAATCGTCATCGTCTTCCACATGCATTTTATGCAGAAAACGGTGGATAACTGGTGTGAAGGCAATCGCAGTCGCCACGATCAGCACCAGCCCGCAGAAGAGCGCGTAAAAGCCGGCAAACAATTTACCAAAATCCGTCACTGGCGCAGCCAGAACCCCCATGCCGGACATGATCATCGTCGCATTAACAAATGAGTCCAGCCAACCCATCCCTTCCAGCGCGTGATAACCCCACATCCCCGTGGAAAGCGTGGCGGCCACCATCAGTGTTCCGAAAAACATCGAGCGAAAAACCCGGCTTGCGAACTCGGCACGGGTAGCAAGCGGCTCAGTCAGTTTTTCGAGGGCAACAAGTTCAGGAATACGCATGATCAAGGGCGGTTCATTTCAACGGTCCTTATAATAACGGCTAATTCACCATTTCATCGTTTGATGACCCCATGCCCCTCGACTGGTCCGGACAACTCGCCCTCTTCGTCACTGCCATTGTGGCCAATTTCTTCTCGGCGATCTCCGGCGGCGGCCTCGGACTTATCCAGTTCCCGATCCTCATTTTTCTCGGCCTGAGCTTTGCCGTGGCACTAGCTACCCACAAGGTGGCCAGCGTGTTTCTGGGCATCGGCGCCCTGTTTCGCCATCTCAAAGAAAGCCATCTGGAGCGGCGCAACTCTGTACTCATTCTCGCTGCCGGGATCCCCGGGGTTATCCTAGGCGCCTCACTGGTGTTGTACATGCCGGAAAAGCCGGCCCTGCTGGCACTGGGTTTTCTCACGACCGGCCTTGGCCTCTACTCGATCTTCAAACCCAGCCTCGGTATGGCCTACGCGCCCCGTAACTGGCAGGGCACTGGCCTCGCAGTTGGCATGGCCGGGCTTTTTGTCGTCGGTTTTCTCAATGGCTCCATTACCTCCGGCAGCGGCCTTTTTCTGACCATCTGGCTGATCCGCCACTTCGGGATGGACTACAAACGCGCCGTGGCCTACACCTTGGTTCTATGTGGTCTGGCCTGGAACGGCACCGGAGCGCTGGTCCTCGGACTGGCGGGTGAAGTCGCCTGGGACTGGCTGCCAGCACTAATCATCGGCTCATTGATTGGCGGTTACGTTGGCACCCATATTGCCATCAAACAGGGCAACCAAATCATGAAACGCGCCTTCGAGGTCACCACTATCCTCATTGGCCTCAAGCTGATCTTCTACTGAACTTATGCGAATATCGATCGCCCTGTCGCTAATTGCCACTCTCGGCGCCTGCGCCTCCTACAGTGGCGCTGGCCTCAGACCTGGTGTTGCCACCGTGACCGATGTCGAAGCCACCATGGGCCAACCCGCCATGGTCTGGAAGAATCCGCAGGGCCAAGTGGAACAGCTATCGTATCCACGCGGCCCGGCCGGCTGGGTCAGCTTCATGGTTTATTTTGACGACTCCGGCAAAATGACCCGCAAAGAACAAGTCCTGGATCTCAAACACTTCACCGAAATCAAGGTCGGTCAGACACAGGATGAGGTGTTGCGAATTCTCGGCCCTTACCGAGACACCTACCGCTTCCCGCAGAAGAACGCGCTCGACTGGAACTGGGCCTGGTGTGACTCGAGTCTGATGCGCATGGCCTTTACCGTCAGCTTCGACCAGGACACCCTGCTCGTAAAAACCACCGAGATCTGGCCAGACCCTTTTTACCAGCGCGGCGGCATGTACTCCACCTACTGCGAGCCTTGGACAGGTGATGGGTCTTTTGAAAACCCCTAGCGCAAGCGCCTCAACGAAGCAACGTCATATCGGGCACCCCACCCGGCCTAACCTGATTGCGCTGCTCCAGCAGACACCGGGCCATAGCCCGTTCCAGCGCCTCATCCTGAACCGTCGTCCCATCACCCTTCGCCAGGTAATGCTCCCGAAAAGCAGCGCGTGAAGAATCCGGCAGACGCGGGTCATACCCCAGCTGGACCAGCAAGGCGCTGACATCAACCGTTGCATCCGGGTCAGTTACCGGCTGGTCACACCAGAGCCCGAATCCTGCCTGCGCCAGTCGACGCCACGGAAAGTAAGGCCCCGGATCCACCTTGCGGCCGGGCGACACATCCGCATGACCCACCACATTAGCCGCCCGGATCTTATGGCGGGTCTGTATATCCGACAATAGATTCAGCAGCGTCGCAATCTGAGCATCTTCAAAAGGTGCGTTCCCCGCATTGTCGATCTCGATACCTATCGATGCCGAATTCACATCAGTGACACCCGCCCAGTACGCCTGGCCTGAATGCCAGGCACGGCGACTCTCTGGCACTAGTTGATACAAAACACCCTGACGATCAATCAGGTAATGCGCGCTGACCTTACGAACGGGTGAGATCAGCGTCTGGAGCGAATCCGCCGCATCGTCGTTGGTCGTATAGTGAATCACCACCATCGTGGCCTGGCGGGCGTCGTGATTGGGGCTGGCAACCACCGTTGTTGGCAAGGTGGTGTCTGGTTTAAACGATGCGCACCCAGACAGTAGCACAGCCAAACTGGCGATTGGCACAGCACAAAAGCGAATCCATGTACTCATACCTGTCAATACTAGGCCATTTCGCTACAATGCGACTATACGATGCAGAAGCCCATTGATCCGACTGGAACACCCCTATGCCCAAGCGTGTATACATCCCCAGCCTGAGCACCCTATTGCTTGTTGGCTGCGCATCGACGGGCGTGCACCCCATTGGGGGTGGCCAATACTTCGTATCGGAACAGAGCTCGCAACTGCTTTTCGGCACGCCAATGTTGGCAGAAAAGTCGGCCTACAAAGCCGCTCAGGAATTCTGCGATTCGCAAGGCAAGAGCCAGGTCAACACAGTGAAGCTTGAAACCAAAGACTCCTTGCTGCAGACACCGGGATACATCAACCTGACTTTTAAATGCTCGTCACAAACTGAGCAGTAAGGAGCCAAAAACTTAGGCTGTTAACGCCCGCAAAAAAAGCCCTGCTAGCTTTCGCTCACAGGGGCTTTTTGAATCTGTTGGTGCGCGGTACTGGGATCGAACCAGTGGCTTCCACCGTGTGAAGGTGGCACTCTACCGCTGAGTTAACCGCGCACGTTCGTTCAAACGAAGCGCGGATTCTATTCAATTCCGCCATTCCGGTCAATGCGCATCTAGGGCTGGTGGCCTTAAACCGGTAGAATCCGGTTTTCTCGCTTTCTCGGATTGCCTCATGGTTCGCACCCGCTTTGCCCCGTCTCCTACTGGTTTTCTGCATATTGGTGGGGCCCGTACCGCCCTCTTCTCCTGGGCCTTTGCCCGACACCACCAGGGGCAGTTCATTCTGCGCATTGAAGATACCGATCTGGCCCGCTCCACGCCAGAGGCAGTACAGGCCATTCTGGACGGGATGAAGTGGCTGGGGCTGGAGCACGACGAAGGCCCGTTCTACCAGACCCAGCGCATGGATCGCTATAAGGCAGTCATTGCCCAGATGCTGGAGGCCGGCACAGCCTACCCCTGCTATGCGACGCCGGAAGAGCTGGAGGCAATGCGTGCCGAACAGATGGCCCGTAACGAAAAGCCGCGCTACGATGGTCGCTGGCGGCCCGAGCCAGGCAAGGAACTGCCCGTGGTTCCGGTGGGGGCCAGTCCGGTGATCCGCTTCCGTAACCCGCTGGATGGCGTGGTGGCGTGGGATGATCTGGTCAAAGGCCGCATCGAGATCAGCAACCGCGAACTGGACGATCTGATCATTGCCCGTGCCGACGGCACGCCAACGTATAACTTCTGCGTCGTGGTTGATGACTGGGATATGGGTATTACCCAGGTCATCCGGGGTGACGACCACGTCAACAATACGCCGCGCCAGATCAATATTCTGCAGGCACTGGGAGCCCCTGTGCCGCAATACGCGCACCTCTCGATGATTCTGGGCGACGACGGTCAGAAGCTCTCGAAGCGCCATGGCGCGGTGTCGGTCATGCAGTACGACGACGAAGGCTATCTGCCGGAGGCGGTGAACAATTACCTGGCGCGCCTGGGCTGGTCGCATGGCGATGACGAAGTCTTTAGCCGCGAGCAGTTCGTTGAATGGTTTGACCTCAACCACATCACGCCATCGGCGGCGCAGTTCAACACACAAAAGCTGAACTGGCTGAACGCACATTACCTCAAGCAAGCCGATAACGCGCGTTTGGCTGCTGACGTGCGCCGTCGTTTGGCCTTGCGTGAGGCACGCGATACCGGTGTGCCTACGGTTGAGTCGATTGTGGCGCTGTACAAGGAACGCGCGCAAACGCTGGTAGAACTGACCGATGCCGCAGAACAACTGCAGGGTCACCCGCAGCCGAGCGACGAATTGAAAACCCAGCATCTGACCGATATCACGCGTCCGATTCTGGCGGCATTCCGCACAACGCTGGCAAACGTTGCCTGGGATGTTGCCGCTATCTCGACGGCTCTCAAAGCCACGCTGGCCGAGCACGCTGCCAAGATGCCAGCACTCGCCATGCCGCTTCGATTGGCGCTGGCCGGCCAGACACAAACACCCTCGGTCGATGCACTCATCGCACTCTTTCCCCGTGAAGAGGTATTGAAACGTATTGATCATTTGCTGGGCTGAGTGATCAACAGAAAAAGTCGTTGCATTGCGGCAGGATTCTCTGTATAGTCACGCCCTGTTCCTGCTGTACCGCTACGGGGGTATAGCTCAGCTGGGAGAGCGCTTGCATGGCATGCAAGAGGTCTGCGGTTCGATCCCGCATACCTCCACCAGTTAGAGGTTGCAGCAGAAACGGCCCAAGCAGTACCGACGTCCCCATCGTCTAGAGGCCTAGGACACCGCCCTTTCACGGCGATAACCGGGGTTCGAATCCCCGTGGGGACGCCAGTCTCGAAAGAGATACGCGGAAGTAGCTCAGTTGGTTAGAGTATCGGCCTGTCACGCCGAGGGTCGCGGGTTCGAGCCCCGTCTTCCGCGCCAGACACTGAAAACGCCAGATCTTCGGATCTGGCGTTTTTTTTACCTATTTTGCTGCAACCGCAAATAAATGTTGCATCGCGTCAAAAGCATGGGTATGATGGTCGTTGTCGCCACCAAGAGCGCCAACTTTCAAGAGGAGTAGACCATGAACAAGATGCTGAACACCGAAGACCTGATCTCTGCAAACACCGCCGCTATCGCCAACATGCAATCGGTTGCCAACACGGCTCTGGCTGCTGTCGAAAGCCTCGCTGCCCTGAATCTGGGTTTTGCCCGCGAATCACTAAACAACGGCAGCAAGCACGCACACGCTGCTCTGTCGGCCAAGACACCGCAAGAAGTTGCTGCACTGCAAGCTCAAGCCGCCAAGCCGGCCGCTGAAAACATGATGACCTACACCCGTACCGTGTACGAAATCACCACCGGTGCCGCCAAGGAAATCGGTGATCTGATGAAGGGTCAGTTCGAACAACTGAACAAGGCTGCTCAACAAGCCGCTGAAAACGCCGCCAAGGCTTCGCCATTCGGTGCTGATGTCGCTCTGGCTGCCGTGAAGCAAGCTGTTGCTGCTGGTAACGCTGCTTACGAAAAGTTTGCACAGGCCACCCAACAAGCTGCTGACCTGGCTGAAAGCAACATCGCCAAGGCAACTTCGGCCGCTTCGCGCGCCGCCAAGAAGGCTGCCTAAGCACCCCGCTTCCAGAAGGGGCTCCTCCGGGGGCCGGAAGACAAAGCCCGCAGTTCATTCTGCGGGCTTTTTTTCGTTCGGGGAGCGCCTGGAGTTTTGTGCTATCATTATGATTCTGTTAAATATTTTGGCTTATTTGATAGCGTCTGCGGAAAACCCGTTGCACCCCCTGCCATCGATTACCAGGCTTGCCGCTTGATTACCTATCGCCCCATCCTCGCTCTGCTGGCCGTTGGACTTACCTTGCTTACCGGGGGGGTGAACGCAGCCAACGATCAGTCCACCGGTGTTGCGGCGCCGGAGAAATCACCCATCAGCTGGGTACGCGCCGTTAACACACGACCCGGGCGTGACGCACCTGATTTGCTGGAACGCTTGCGCGATGGTTTTGCGATGCCGGATCTGGATAACGAGCTCGTACGAAAATACCAGAACTACTACATGAAGAATCCGGGCGCCATGCGTCGGCTCCTCGAAAACGGGCGACGCTATGCCTATTATGTCCTTGAGGAACTCGAGCGTCGTGGCATGCCGAGTGAATTAGCCCTATTGCCCATGGTCGAGAGCAGCTATAACCCCAAAGCGCTCTCACCGGCACGCGCCGCCGGACTCTGGCAATTCATCCCCTCGACAGGGCGCAATTACGGTCTTAGCCAATCGTGGTGGGAAGATAACCGCCGCGATGTGGTTTCTTCCACGGGCGCGGCGCTGGATTACCTCTCTTACCTCTACAGTCTGATGGGTGACTGGCATCTGGCGCTGGCCTCCTACAACTGGGGCGAAGGTGCCGTAGGTCGTTCAGTGGCCAAAAACCAGCAACAGGGGCTTCCTACCGGATATGACGATATCCGCATGCCAGCCGAAACCAAGAACTACGTCCCTCGCCTGCAGGCGATCAAGAATATTCTGCGTGATCCCCAACTGGTTGCCCAGATGGGGCTACCGGTATTACCCAACCGGCCCTACTTCGAGTCGGTCGCTCTTTACGGCAAGCATATCGATATCGATACCGTCGCCAAACTTGCCAATATCAGCGTTGACGAGGTGAAAGCACTAAATCCTGAACATTACCGTCCGGTGTTGAAGGTCGAGACGATCAACCTGCCAAAAGATCGCGTCACGCAGTTCAAAGCCAATCTGAACTCCTATCAGGAAACTGAAAAGCCGTTGTCACGCTGGGCATCTTACACAGTACAGCCCGGCGAGAAGCCGGAGCGTATTGCCGATAAATTCAAGATGTCGATTTCCCAACTGCAGGAAGCCAATGGTGTCTCCCTCAAATCATTGGGCAAACCCGGGCAGCCCCTGCTGGTGCTGACCGAAGGCGGAGAATTACCCAAGGGTGCGGCACCGATTGCCGAAATGGGCGATAACACACCTGTCAGCGTGCCGGAAGATGACAAACCACCCAGATCTGCAGGTGGCAAGAGCGACCAAGGTGTCAAGTCGAGCGCCAAAGATAGCGGGAAAAACAACGAGGCCAAGACGGGCAAACCAGGCAAGCCCAATAAAGACACTAAGAACGACAGAGGCATCGCAAAAGGGAAAGCCGAGAAATCCTCTGCCGCTGAAAGGAGTGCTAAATCGAGCAAAGAACCCGGCGCCACCAAGCCCTCAGCCAGGAGTAGCGATAAAGCTGCAAGCCCTAAAGTCGCCTCCTCTAAATCCGGCAGCAAATCAGACAATAAAACGGTTAGCAAAGACAAGGCCAAGCGCTGAGCCTGTCTGCAAGCTCGCGTAACTTAACGGATGACAGGCACTGACACGAGGAGCGACTGAGTGTAAGCGTCCTGTGGATCATCGAAGATCTGTTGCACGGTACCCTGCTCAACGATACGGCCAGCCTGCATCACGGCGACATGATCAGCGAGATAGCGCACCACGCCGAAGTTATGTGTAATAAAAAGATAGGCCATGCCAGTCTGGGCCTGAAGATCACGCAGGAGATTCAGAATCTGTGCCTGCACCGATACGTCCAGCGCCGAGGTTGGCTCATCGCAGATCAGTACGGCCGGATTGACGGCTAACGCCCGGGCGATGGCAATGCGTTGGCGTTGTCCACCCGAAAATTCGTGAGGGAAACGGTCAAGGGCATCGGCTGCCAGGCCTACCCTTTCCAACAGGGCGCACAATGCCGCTTCGCTATAAATCTCCGGGGCAAGACCGAGTGCACGCGGACCCTCGGCCAGAATGGCACGAATCCGTTGGCGCGGGTCGAGTGAGGCAAAGGGATCCTGAAATACCATTTGCACGTTGCGCCGCCAGCCGGTTGGCGGACGAACGCCCTGCCCGGCAATCGGCATCCCCTGTAAAGAAATTTGCCCACCGCTCAGTGCCTGCAAACCTAGGACTGCGCGAGCCGTGGTCGTTTTACCGCAGCCCGACTCGCCAACCAGTGCCAGCGTTTCTCCGGGATTGAGTGTCAGGCTTACGCCATCGACCACGGGCCTAGCGGGACTTTTAGCGCCGAACCATCGTGAGAAAGGCCATGGCCATAGTCTATTGCCGGGCGCATACGTTACTTGCAGATCGCGGATATCCAGTACCTTTGAGGCTTCGTGCGGAGGCCTTGCTGGCACGGCCATGAACTCATGATGGCTGGTCATGGCTTCATCGCCCGCTCGCCAGCACAGCACCTGATGCTCGACCGGGCCAGAGCAAAATTCCCCCGGAATTATTACCTGTGGTGGTGATTCAAGGAGACAGTGCGGTTCCTGATCGGCACAACGCGGAGCGAAGCGACAGGCCATCGGCCACTGGCCGAGCGATGGAACACGACCGGGAAGCTGGAACAGATTTTGCCCACGCGTCGCTCTTTCCGGCAATGCGGCCAGCAAAGCACGTGTATAGGGATGCGCCGGATGATGCAGCACATCGGAGACGGCACCACTTTCCACAATCTGCCCGGCGTACATCACGGCCACACGATCAGCGCGGGAGGCGACTACAGCCAGATCGTGCGTGATCAATAGGACGCCCATCTGTCGTGCCTGCTGCAGGGTCCGGATGAGATCGAGAATCTGCGCCTGAAGTGTGACATCAAGTGCGGTAGTTGGTTCGTCGGCCAGCAGGATCTGCGGGTCGCCAGCCAATGCCATGGCGATCATGGCGCGTTGCTTCATGCCGCCCGAAAGTTCGAAGGGATAGGCAGTCGCTGCCTTGTCCGGATCGGGCAAACCTACCTGATCGAGCAAGATACGAACTTCACGTTGCGTGGCTTGTGTATCCAGACCACGATGTAATCGGATCACTTCGGCGATCTGTTCACCAATGCGCATCACCGGATTGAGGCTGGTGGCGGGTTCCTGAAAAATCATTGCCATCCGCCGGCCTCTGATCTCGCGCATTCGTGTTTCTGAAACACGCATCAGGTCCTCTGGTCGACGCGGGTCATCGCTGGCCAGTAACAGGCGACCGGATTGATATCGGGCATTCGGTGGCAAAAGGCGCATCAACGCCAGTGAGGTCAATGATTTGCCACAACCCGATTCGCCGAGCAGCGCCAGTGTCTCGCCGGCGTGCAAATCGAAATGGATGTTACTCAGCGCATCGGTGAGTGTGGTCGTTCCATCCATACCCTGCCGAGCAAAGGCCAGCGAGAGATCACGAACTTTCAGGAGTGGTTGGACTGTCACGATTGACGCTCCGAACGCGGGTCGAGCGCATCACGGACCGCATCGGCCAGAATATTGGCAGCAAGAACCAGAACGACCATAAACATGAACGCGGCCGTCAGGGTCCACCAGACAACGGGTTCACGCGAGAGTTCCATCCGGGCGTTGTTGATCATGAGCCCGAAGCTGAACATGGTGGGATCTACGCCGATGCCGATGTAAGACAGTACGGCTTCGGCCAGTACCAGCGTAGAGAACTCCATCACCATCGTAATCAGAATGATCGGAAACACGTTCGGTAGAATATGCCGCAACAGAATACGACCGGCGCTTACCCCAAAGGCGCGGGCGGCCTGCACGTATTCGTATTCGCGCATCTTGAGCGATTCGCCCCGCAGAAGTCTTGCTATGCCGGTCCAGCTGGTCATCCCAAGGATGATGCATAGCGCAAGAAGACGCACATCACCACGTTCTACGGCCGTGCCAAACCACTCCGGATGATTGTCGAGCATGACCTGAATACTGAGCACGGCAGCGGCAATCAGCAGAACACCCGGGATCGCACTAACCGTCGTGTACACATACTGGATGACGTCATCCACCTTGCCGCGGAAATAACCCGCCGCAAGACCGAGAATAACGCCAATCGGCAAGGTCACCAATGTGGGCACTAGCCCGATGATGAGCGCTGTCCGCAAACTCTTGAGGACCTGATACAGCACATCCTGCCCAACCTTATCAGTGCCGAAAACGTGAAAGTTCAGACTCAGGGATGCAAAGACACCTGTGATCACGAACACGACACCCAGTGTCAACATGGCCCAACGCCGGGCAACCGGATGACGCCTCGACACTACTGCAGAGTGTTTTCCTCTGATGAGAGCTAACAGCGCCAAACAGACAAAGACGCAGCCAGCATATGCAGCCAGACCGCCAAGGATGCCGACTGCAACACGGCTAACCACATCACGCCAGTAGTCAACATCACTCACGGCCCCGGGTGCAAACGCCTGGCCAGCCACCTTGAGACGCAGTGCTTCACGTCTGACCTCGACGCTGCCATCCGGCAAAGTCACCGTAATGGGCTCCAACGCCGACAGATGGACGGCCAGCGGCGCCGAGTAGGTTTTCTCGTAACCATCGCGCAGACCAGTGAGCACCAGATCGAGCACCGAATTCACTTCCACGGCATAGCGCACTTGCGACGTATCTGGCGCACCCGCTCCGTTGGACAATGCCGGCAAGGGCTGGCGGAAATGAATCGAGTCCAGCAATGCAAACGATGCCGCAACGGCCAGAATGACGGCAGAAACAACGGCTAGGCGCTGCTGAAAGACATTGCGCCAGACTTCCCGTTGCAGAGGCGATCGCAGAATCACGCCCAGACCAATGAGGAATGCCATGAAAAGCAGCCAGAGCAAGGCGTCCGTGACCAGACAAACCCAGAGGCTGTTACGCAGGATGTGCAGGAATTCGATCGGATCCATCGCTATTTCAACCGGATGCGTGGATCAACGAGGGTATACGACAGATCCGTGAGAATAAGCCCCACGAGATACAACACGGAACCGAGAAAGACCATAGCACGCACGACAGCGAAATCCTGGGCCGCGATGGCATCAATGGTGTAGCTACCCAAGCCGGGAATACCAAAAAAGGATTCGACCAGGAGCGAGCCCAGAAAGAGTGATGGAATCACCACCACGACGCCGGTCAGAATGGGAATCAGGCCATTACGCAACACATGACCAAAGAGCACACGCGTTTCAGACAGACCTTTGGCGCGGGCCGTGCGTACATAATCACGACCGATTTCCTCGAGGAAAATCGTACGATACCAGCGCGTGGATCCGCCAATGCCGGCAACGAGACTTACGGCTACCGGCAGAATAAGGAAGTGCCAGGCCGTCCAGGGGTTACTCTCATAGCCGGAGATGGGCACCAGTTTCAGCACGCGTGCAAAAACGAACTGGCCGCCGATAATGAAAAATAGCGAAGATATCGACATCAGCGTCACGCTGATCACCACACCGGTCCGATCCAGCCAGGTTCCACGAAACAGCACCAGCATCAGTGCCAGACTGACCGTCAGGCCAAGGCCGATCACGAAGGTGGGCACGGCAATCGCAAGCGATGGCCCCATGCGTTGGCGGATTTCCTGACCGATCTCGCGACCGTCTTCGCTTCGCCCAAACTCTCCGGCAAACAGCGTCATCGATTTTTCGTAGAAGATGGTATGGGTCAACTTTTGCACGCCCTCCGCCTTTTCGTTGATGAAGAGCGGTTTGTCATATCCACGTGCCGCCTTCCATTGCTGGATGGCATCAGGTGTCACTCGTTTGACGCCTAATTGCATACGCGCCATATCATCCGGACTATTGACCATGAAAAACAAGGCAAAGGTGATGAGATTGACGCCGATCAGAATGGGGATCGCATAGAGCAGTCGGCGAAACAGATAACGCAACATCAGGACTTCCTCACCCGTTGGCCAAAAGCATCAAGATCGGCGCGTGACCGATAGGCGCGAAGCGCTGGCCACAGCAAGGCCAGGATGCCAGCTATTAGAAAGCCAAAGGGCCAGAGCAATGGTCTATTCCAGGACTTACGCATGGCCTCTCGCCGGTCAGCATCCATCCGTTGATATTTGAGCGTATTGTTCGCCACATTATTGAGCTTCAGGTTCTGCAGCCAACCATGTCGCAACACATAGGTCTTGGGATAAAACCAGTAGATCCATGGGGCATCTTCACGTACCAGTTTCAGCATCGAATCGATCACTTGCTGGCGCGCGGGCCCATTCGGCATATTTTTCATGACTCGAAACAGGCGATCGAATTCGGGGTTGCTGTAGTTCGCCGTGTTCTCTCCACCGTGCGCCACTTTGCCCTCCGGGCCATAAAGCAGGAAGAAGAAGTTTTCCGGATCCGGGTAATCGGCATTCCATCCCAGGAAGTAGAGCTGTGCACTACCCTTGCGCAATTTTTCCTGGAAACGGTTGAAGTCGGTACTACGAACGACGAGCTGGATACCCAGCTGGTTAAGTTGGCGTGACATCCAGTCCATCGTCGATTTATCGCCAAGGCCGCCTGAGGTCGTATCCAAATTCAACACCAGGGGTTTGCCACTCCGTCTGTCACGGCCATCGGGCCATCCTGCTTGCGCGAGCAACGCTTTGGCTTCATTGAGACTGCGCCGTTGTGGCGCCCCGTTTTTCCAGGTGTAGACCACCGGGTTGATACCGGCTTGACCTGGTAAATATCCGAAGATGCCTGGCGGTATTGGCCCCATGCCCGGATGCCCCCGTCCATTGAGAAAGATCGAAATGAATTCTTCCTGATCCAGTGCAATCGACAATGCTTGACGGAGAAGCTTTGCCCGGCGCTGTTCTTCAGGTGTTTTACCGCCCACCACGGAATCGAGCAAATTAAAGCCCATGTAATAGACTGAGGTACGCACCGCAGTTTGCAAACGGATGCCCTGCTCGGCCATAGCCGGAGATACATTCACATCGCCGCTGACGGTGACACGTATGGCCTGATCAAAACTATCGGATGAAATGCCTGATTCGTCGTAATACCCCTGCAGGAATTTGTTCCAGTAGGGCAAGCTCTCTTTCTCGCGGCTGAACACCACGCCGTCGACCAGAGGCAAACGTGCATCACAATCGACCAGCAGGCCTGCTGCAGCATCTCCGGGCTCCCCCTCGCAGGGATAGCGCTCGTCATGGAAATTGGGATTTCGCGCCAATTCGATACGCGAATTCGGGTTGTTATGAACCATCATGTATGGTCCGGTACCCACCGGCCAGGTATCGATGCTGACATTGCTGCGGCGTAACGCCGGTTGACCATAGAACTGGTCAACTTCGCGCGGAACGGGTGCGAAAAAGTTCATGGCAAGCCAGTAGATAAACTGTGGATACTTGCCTTCAAGGGTAATCTCGAGTGTATGGTCATCAATCGCCACGGCGCCTGACAGCGGCAATGGGTCCAGATCAATCCAGGCGCCGGGTTGCGCGTCGCTACGGGTTTTGATGTCTTCCGACAGTATCTTCAAGCCCTGGATATGCTCGGCCATCATCACGAATATAGGCGACTGAACGGCAGGGTGCGCCAGCCGTTTGATCTGATAGACGTAATCCTGCGCCTTGAGTGAACGTGTGCCGGGCTCCGGCAGGGCCATGGGTCCGTTAGCGCCCTGTACTGCGCGCGCCTGGCTGGCATCCAGATTCATATAGCGCGACGTTCCGTCGGCGTTCAGGCTGAAAGCCGGATGTGGCTGATAGCGGATATCGTCTCGCAGCTTCATCCGATAAACCGTTCGCGCCACCTGATCAGACGGCGCCGACTCAGCCAGAGGACGCCCTGTCTTGTCGTAAAAACGGACGTCCGGCTGACCCTCCAGGGTCGCCGGAATCAACGTGTAGGGGCGCTTCAGGTAATGATATTGCAGCGGCGGCTCATAGATCTGGGCAAGGAAGACGATCTCATTGTTGGAATAGGCAATCGCCGGGTCCAGATGTTTGGGGCGTTCGGAAAAGCTGGTGTACAGGCGGTTGCTGCCACGCTCGCTGGAGGGGTATGGGTCATTCCATTCCGTACCACAACCGGTCAGAACCGGTAACAACAGCGCCGCAAGAAGCAGCGCCCAGAGATTTCGACCAGTAATCTTTAACAAAAAAAGCATTCTGCAAGTCTAACTGATCTGCCAGCCGTTCAACGTATAATCACACGATTGTCATTGTCCGGCCTCGGCGTTTAGCCAGGGCTATCACCCCGCCACCTGTTAATGGTGAAAAGGAGTCATCATGGGTTTTCTCGCTGGCAAGCGCATTCTGATTACCGGACTGCTGTCCAAACATTCGATCGCCTATGGCATCGCCAAGGCCTGCCATCGTGAAGGCGCCACATTGGCATTCACCTTCCAGAACGAACGTTTCCAGGATCGCGTCGCCAAGTTTGCTGATGAATTTGGCAGCAAACTGATTTTTCCCTGCGATGTCAGCGTTGACGCCGACATCGACAACCTTTTCGATGCGCTGGGCAAAGCATGGGAAGGCCTGGATGGTCTTGTGCACTCGATCGCTTACGCCCCGGCCGAGGCGCTGGAAGGTGATTTCCTGGATGGCATTACACGTGAAGCATCACGTATCGCACACGATGTCTCGGCCTATAGCTACGCCGCGTTGGCCAAGGCCGCCCGTCCGATGCTGCTAAAAGGCCATAACCCAGCTTTACTGGCCCTAACCTACCTGGGCGCCGAACGAGTGATGCCCAACTACAACCTGATGGGTATGGCCAAGGCCAGCCTGGAGGCAGCGACGCGTTACATGGCCGTCTCTCTCGGCCCGCAGAATATCCGCGTTAACGCCATCTCGGCTGGCCCGATCAAGACTTTGGCCGCCTCCGGTATCGGTAACTTCGGCAAGCTGCTTGCCCATAATGCCAAGGTGGCCCCGCTGCGCCGTAATGTGACAACGGATGAAGTTGGTAACGTTGCCGCTTTTATGCTCTCTGACCTGGCCAGCGGCATGACCGGTGAAATTACCTACGTGGATTCGGGGTTCAATATCACCGCACTCGGTGCCGAAGAAGTCTAACCGCCGTGCCAAAACGAAAAAGCAGGGACCCCCCCTGCTTTTTTTGTGCCCTAAACCTGAAGACAAACAACCTGATATGTCTCGGTCGCTGCGCGCCGGGCGCCTGGGTGCTTACGACGCCATTTGCCACGCCCGTTGAAGCCTTTGAGGCAGCTTACTTAGCGTCAGCGTCAGGGCGCTTGGCGATCTTCACCGGATGCTGATTCCTCAACGCCACCATCAGACTCGCCACATCGGCCTGCTGCACGCTCTGCTGGTATGCTGCCGCGATCTGGGCACGCTTCTCGTCCGGAAGTTTGCCGCCAGCCCGCACGGCCGATACCTTGAACAGTACGTAGCCCTCGGTACCCGCCTGACCACCGGTGTAGGCCGGCAATTTACTGGTATCGACGCCGGAAATCTTCTGAACAGCATCCGGACTCAGACCATTCGGTTGCAGACGCGATACGGCCTTGACGGCTGACCAGGTCACCGATGGCGCTTTACCCGCCTGCAATTCGGCTAACCTTGCCTCACCAACGCTTGTCGCTTTTTCGACAGCGGCCTTGCGCTGAAGATACGTGCGGATCTCGCCAGACACCGAGTCGTAAGGTCTTAAGGTCACCGGCTGGTAATCCGTGACGCGTACGGAAATCAGTACATTCGGTGCGACCTCGATCGCGGCGCTGTTTCGACGATCCTTGAGGCTGGCAGGATTAAAGATCGCCTGAAGCACCTTGGGATTAGCCAGTATCCCCGGCGCACCCTGACCATTGGCGCTGATCCAGCCGCTTTCTTCCACCTTCAGGTTGAGCGCCCTGGCAACGTCTTTGTAGGTGTCCGACTGCTCATAGACCATGTTGCTGAAATTCTCGGATTCCTTGGCCACCACCTTGGGGTCGCTGAGCACCACGTAAGAAACCCTGACCTGTTCCGGCAACTGGAACTGACGGCCGTTCGCTTCATAGAACTGGCGCACGGCATCATCTTCAACGCTGACCGATTTCAGATAATCGCTTGCCGGTACCTGCGAGATTGCAATATCACGTTCCTGCGTTTCAGCATCGATGATCTGGTTGAGTTGAGTCTTCGAAATCTGGGTGGTCGCAGCCACACCGCTGACCAGCATCTGACGGGTCAGATCACGACGCAGGTTCTGTTCAAACGAACTCGGCGTCATGCCCTGGGCACGCAAGACCTGTTCGTATTTGGCCGGCGAAAACTGGCCATTTTCCTGGAATGCCGGAATCTGCGCGATCAGCTCACGAAGAATCACATCGTTAGCGGCGATACCGAGACGCTCCGACTCCACCAGCAGGAGACGTTGTTCGACCAGCTCATTGAGCACGCTCTGACGGAACTCCGGTGATTCGAACAGTTTGGCGTCGACCGAACCACCCTGACGGGCACGGATCTGATCTGCCCGTTCACGCATGGCGACATCCAACTGCTGCAGGGTGACCTTGCTGCTGCCAACCCGGGCCACTTCATCGGTCGAAGCCGCATCCTTGAAATAGGAATCGACACCCCAGAAAGCAAAGGGCAATGTGATGAGCGCCAGAAGAATCTGTACGAATTTACGGTGCTTGTTGACAAGATCAAACATGAATAAAAACCCGGGAACTAGGCAGAAGAAGAAAAACGACGCGACATTACACCACGGAACACACTGATCCCGAGCACGATCGTGAGGACTGGATCAAACAGGTAATCGAACAGGTTGTCCGAAGTAAGGCCATGTATGCCAAAAACAGCCAGAGCCAGAGCCAGCAACAGCGTAAGGCCCGGCAGCACCCGACCGCGCAGCATAACCCAGAGGGCCAGAATCAACAGCAGCAGTCGTGGCTGGAAACCATAGGCATAAGGATCTACCGGACCAGAACCGAGCGCGAGCACATAGAAAAGCACCAGGCTCACCAGTAATAGCAAACGCCTCCGGAACGGCAGTTCAATCGACACCCATTGCTGAAACACGCCCGGGAAACCAAACCAGACAAAAAACAGCACCCAAGTTGCCGGCGCCAGATCACCGGTAAAGCCATACACATGGCGCCAGAGTGACAGCCCCCCCACTGGTAGCAGCATCAGACCGGCGGCCAGCAGCAAAAGCAGGCGGCTTCTCACGGGGCCGTCAGCGAGGCGGTTTCGCAGCATCGTGATGCGGTGATTCATTGTGGCACCGCCGGCACAATCGGGTTCCCGGGGTTATTCAGCCAGGCTTGACTGAACACCGCGTGCCGGATTCCCTGACGTTTCCAGGTATAAACCAGATGGATGGCGCCATGCCGATCCTGCAACAACGATGGGTAAGAAAACTCGTCGCGGTCATCCGGGCTTTCTTCCACCACCCGCGTCAGTGACCAGGTTTCGCCCCGGTCGGTCGAGCGCAATAAGGACAGTCGGTTCCGGTTGCCGGCAATCGGGTTACAGGCCATCAGCAAGCTCCCATCTTGCAGACCGATCATGGCGGCCGCCGAGTTGGGGTTGGGGATTTCGCGCGCCGACTTCTGTACCCAGGTCTGACCTGCATCACGTGTTTCGCTCCACTGGATCCGGTTTTCACCCGGGCCGGCATCGCGTAACGCCGCGACGGCGTGATCACGATCCAGGGGCACCACCGCGGGTTGCAGGGTAGCGCGCGGCATCGACATCCGCGACTTGCCCACTACCCGGCCATCCGGTGTCAGGTGCAGCCACTCGCCATGCTTGTTGATAAATTCGTGGTACACCGGCAAACCCAGGCTGCCATCGGTGTACCAGACGCCTGGGTTGCGAACCAGTGTGCTCAGGTTGAAGAACGGGCTGGTAATGAGCCGCTGCGGGGTCGACCAGGAGCGGCCACCATCAGAGGACTGGCTGCGGTTGATCGCACTTCCGGCCCAGCCGCCGTAGGATACGCTGACAAAATACAGTTGCAGCCTACCCGGTTCGGCGATCAGCAGAGGGTTGCCCAGCTTGCGGATATTTCGCCCCATCTGCCGCTGCACCGCTTCGCGGGTCATCATCACCCCGGCGGGTTGCCAAGGCGAACCCGTGCTCCAGTCAGACTGGTAGAGCGATACATCGCCTGCACCCTCGCGACTACCTCCAAACCAGGCGGCCAGCAGCTGAACCGGCGCGTCGTTTTCGGGTGTTGTCATCGGCAGGACCTCGGTCAGCGTGGCCGCGTGAGCCGAGGGGGTGGGCCTCGGTAGATCCGACCAGCTAAAATGTGCGGGCAGGTTGGCCGCCTGCTGGCGGGCCTGCCGAATGGTCGCATCATCGGCTGCGGGGCTGTCAAAGGCCTGCTCTGTCCGTAGCAACCCGGGCCAATGACCGGCAAAGGCCAGAACCAGGGCGCCGGCAAACAGTACGGTCGGGAACCACCGGCTAAGCACGGCAACTCCCGGAACGCGGGTATCGAGGAAGTGACTGCGCGGCGGGCTGCACGGCGGAAAGCGGGAACATGCCGGCATTTTATCCCAAGGACAGGTATCATTCAGTCTTCGCCGGACCACCACCCCCGGCATTGCCCGACCGACTGATGGATATCCGTTTCCAACGCGCCGTAGACAAGTATGCAGGGGTTCCCCTCTGCGCCCTCTTCACCGCCTGGGATTGGGGTCTGCGCAAGCTGGGTCTGCGCCGCAAGCGTCAGGGTGCGCCGCAGCGCATTCTGGTCATTCTGCTCTCCGAGATGGGCAGCCTGGTGCTGGCCGAGCCCATGTTCCAGGCAATCCGAACTCGCTACCCGGAGGCCGAGCTGCATGTCATGCTCTTCGCCAAGAACCGCGAAGTAATGGATCTACTGGGCGTGGTGCCACCCAAGAACGTGATCACCCTCAATGATGCCGATCTCAAGGAGTTTGCCAGCGATCTCTGGGAGGCTTTCCAGAAGATGCGCGCCCTACGCTTTGACGTGGTTATTGATTGTGAACTTTTTGCCCGAGTCAGTAGCCTGATCGGCTATCTGTCGGGCGCCCCGGTCCTGGTGGGCTTTGAGCCCCATACCCAGGAAGGGCTCTACCGTGGCGGCTACCTGACCAACCCGGTCATGTACAACCCCTACCGTCACCTGAGCTACCAGTTGCTCACCATGGTGGATGCCATCGATTCGACCACCCATCCGGCCGGCAAATGCCTGCCCCCGGACGAGCCGATTACCCCGCCGACTCTGGTGTTTAACGAGGGGGAGGTGGAAAGCGAAGCCACCAGACTTGAAAGTGATTTCCCAACAATCGCCGGTAAGCCATTGGTTCTTATATATCCAAGTGGTGGCATTCTCCCCATCCGGGCCTGGCCACTGGAGAACTATTACCGGGTCGCCGACCACTTCCTGCAGCAGGGTTACGCCGTCGGCGTGATCGGTCTGAAGGGTGACAAGGCCTTCGGTCAATCCGTGCTGAACCATTGCCGTAACCCGATGTGTATCGACCTGACCGGCTACACCCGATCCGTCCGTCACCTGCTGGCCCTGTTCCACCGTGCGGCGCTCCTCATTACCAATGATGGCGGGCCCGGCCAGTTTGCCGCGATGACCCCGATTCCGACCCTCATCCTGTTCGGACCGGAAACCCCGCGTCTCTATCGCTCGTGGGCAAAAAACGCCTACTTCTTCCACCAGCCACTGGCCTGCTCTCCCTGCCTGACTGCCTACAACCACCGGATGTCGCCCTGCGATGGCGACAACCAGTGCCTCAAGCAGATCACCCCGGATCAGGTGCTGACCAAAGCCCACGAGTTGCTAGGACTTCCGCCCGCCGCCCAGGCTATTTCATTCACGCTGCAACCCAACCAGTAACGCATGCGCGCCCTGATTCAGTCTCTGCAACAGTTGCCGCTGATCGGCGCCCTTTTTCGCCCCCGCTTTATCAAATTCGGTATCGTCGGCGCCTCCGGTGTCATCGTCAATCTCAGTGTGCTCTATGTCGGCCAGGAGTATCTGTTCAATGACATCAGCGCCGAAACGCTGCGCCTGAATCTGTCGCTGGCGCTGGCCATCTTCATCGCAACCATCAGCAACTTCACCTGGAACCGGCGCTGGACCTGGCACGACCGGAAGGAATTGCGCTCGGTGCCCATCGTTGTGCAGTTCGGGCAATACGCCGTGGCCTGCTGGGTCGGCATCGTCATCCAATTCGGTCTGACCAACCTGTTTGCGTTTTTCCTGCATTATCTGGCCGCCAACCTGATTGCCGTCGTGATCGCCAGCCTTTTCAACTTCGTCGCCAACGATTTCTGGACCTTCGGGCGTTTCAAGTTGCGCCGCCACGAACGCGAGAACAGCGCCGATGCGATCTAAGCCATCCCGCCAGAAATCCATCGATTTTGAAGCGCACGGCGATCAACGAGGCAGAACCCCTCCCCAACGGACTTCCTATCTCTGGCAACTTGTTGTCCTCGGCCTCACACTGCTGTTCGCCATCGCCACCTACTTCTTTGGGCTCGACAGCCTTCAGATCCCAAAGAATGGCGACGAATTTCCCTATGCCCATATCGCGCGTCTGACGGCCGAAAGCGGCCACTGGCTGCCGTTACAGTCGACCCTCGACAACATGCGCAATACCAAACCGCCCATGCTCTTCTGGCAAGGGATCCTGAGTACGCACTGGGGTCAGGACTGGACACTCTGGCAACTGCGCTACCCCAATGTGCTCTACACCCTGGCCACCGCGTTGCTGGTCGGACTGCTCGGCTGGAAGTGCAGCCACCGCCATGTCGCTAGCGGTCTGCTCGCGGCCTTACTGTGGCTGGCCTTCTTTAGTACCTACCGCTTTGGCCGCCCCTTCCTCACCAACGCCGGCGAAGTCTTCTGGCTATTTCTGCCGTTCTTTCTGCTGCTATATCGCGGCAAAACAGGCTTTGACTCAGCCTGGGGGGTGCCGCTCCTCATCGGCCTGAGCACCGGCATCGGCCTGCTCTATAAGTCCTTCGCATTACTCCTACCGGTCGGGCTGGGACTCGCTTTCTGGTACTGGCGTCACCGGCACTTCCGCCCGGGCGAATTTCTCAAGCGGGATATGTACAAACTCATCCTAATTGCGCTGATATCGCTGGGGGTCTTCGCACTCTGGTTTGCACTGGACCCGGACCCGCAATCGATCTGGAACGAATTCGTGGTTGGTGAAAACGCCGGCAAGTTCGACCCGCACGGCCCGAGCTACCTGAGCAAGATGTTGTGGGGCGATGGCAGCATCTGGGTGCTGGCCACAGGCTACGCGCTCAACGCTGGCCTGTTGGCGCTGGTGGTCTTTGCCGCTATGGCACATGCCCTCTGGCGTGCGATCCGCCTGCGTGATCTTTCTGACGACGAAAAATTTCTCTGGTGGTGGGTGCTGATTCTCTTCCTGGTCTTCTGCCTCCCGAGCCAGCGTTCCAGCCGTTATCTGCTCGAAGCCATGCCGGCCCTGGCGGTGCTGATGGCGCTGGTCTGGTTCCGCCTGAGCCGCTGGGTGCTGTTTGCCACCACCCTGCTCTGCACGCTGGCAATTGCCGTTATCGGCTACCTGGGCTGGCTGCTGCAATACGATGTCGGCCAGCAGATCTACAGCGCTACCGATGCCGTGCTACTGGTGATCATGCTGGCGACGCTGAGTTTGTCGCTGTTAATGCCGAAACTACTGCCCTGGCTGACGCTACCCGGCGTCTTTGCCGCCTATCTCACGCTGACAGGGTTTCTCAGTGTGTTTGATGGCCCCCTCGGCCGCTACAGCACCAAAGCCCAGATGCAGGTGGCAGGACAGACGGTATGGGTACCCTACAATTTCAACGCCGCTTTCGAGCAATACCGTTTCCTGCTGCCCGGCGCCCACATTCGCGGTTACCGCAGTGATGCCGGCATTCCGCTCCATATTCTGCGCGAACGCTATCCGCTGCTTATCGTTCAACAACCATTGAATGCCGCAGACTGTCATGATTGCAAGATCCTCGGTGAACGTCTCGAACTTCGGGGGCGGCAGAGCGATGACGAGATCCGCGCCATGCTCCGGGGCGACGTCGCCCGCTATCTGTTCTTACGTGAACGCCTCATCGATAACCGCTAGACAAAGGCCCCGCGTTTAGCCGCAGGCTTTGGCCATACGGTAAATTGCTTCTTCCAGGGTCTGACGTGTACAGCCAAAATTAAGCCGCACATGGTCGCGGGCGCCGGGCATGTAATCCTCGCCCGGTGAAAGACCTACTCCTTCTGATTCAAAGAATCTGGCCGCAGTCTGCCCATCCGGCAGATTCAACCCACGGGCATCAATCCAGGCCAGATAGGTTGCTTCGGGGCTGCTGACGCGCAAAGCCGGGCACTTGCCCAAACCGGCAACGAGCAAATCTCGATTAACCCGCAGATAATCCAGAAGGGCGTTACGCCAGGGCACCCCTTCGCGGTAGGCGGCAGCCATGGCGGTGTACCCCAGTACATTGATATGCGGCACGATCCCGGCCATGGCTCGTTCAAAGCGCCCCCGTAAGGCGGCATCGGGAATGACCGCAAAGGCCGCGCCCAGTCCCGGAATGTTATAGGTCTTCGATGGGGCCAGCAGCGTCATCGTGCGCCTTGCAATATCCGGATCCAGACGTGCCAGCGGTGTGTAGCGCAAGGTTTTGTCGAGCACCAGTTCGCAGTGAATATCATCCGAGCAGATCACCCAGCCGTGGCGCTCGGCAATTCCGGCCAAAGCGCGGAGTTCATCTTCCTGCCAGACACGCCCGATGGGATTATGGGGATTGCAGAGCATCAGCAATCGGATGCGTTGTCCAGCGGGCGAATCCGCCAGCGCCTCCAGCGCTGCCAGATCCCAGACTGGGCGATCATCCTGCAGCGTCAGGGGTACCGTATGCAACTGCCGGTCACTTAACCGCGGCGCCGACATGAACGGCGGATAGATCGGCACGGCCGTGACCACACCATCCCCAATCTCGCCGACAGCACGACAGGCCACATTGAGTCCGGTCACCAATCCCGGCAACCAGACCAGCCAATCCGGATCGACCTGCCAGTGCAGGTCGCGTGCCAGGTGCAGCAGCACGGCGTCGCGGACCTGAGGCGTAACCCGGGGGTAGCCAAAGACGCCGTGCCCCAGCCGGTCATTCAGCGCAGCCAGCACGGGGGTCGGCGCCGCAAAATCCATATCAGCTACCCACATGGGCAATATCGCGTTGCCGTTAGCATGCCGACCCAGGTAGCGTCCCCACTTCATGGAATCGTCGTGCGGCGCACTCGAGCGGTCAATGGGCAGGTCAAAATCAAATTTGGACATGTCGTCATTATCGCCATAAATGCACAGCCCCGCGCGGATTACTCCGGCGGGGCTGTTGGGTACATCTGATCCGAGGTGACGCTAGAGCATCACCGGATCAAAAACACATTACTTCTTCGACGACTTCTTGGCGGTGCCAGCGGCCTTCACAGCGGCCGAGGTCGCAGCCGACACACCGGCTTCGGTAAATTCGGCAGCCTGCTTGGCAGCCTTGTTCAGGTTGTCGAAAGCCGAGTTGGCAGCAGTCACCGCCTGACGAACAGCGGCCAGGGCGACATCCGAACCGAACGGCGAAGCCTTGGCGGTCTTCTCGGCCAGATCCTGGGCAGCCTTGTTCAGTTCTGCGAATTGCGACTGAATCAGCTTGCCCATTTCATTGGCAGCGCCGGTCGAAATTTCGTAAACGCTACGCGAGTAGGCAACGGCCTTTTCAACCGCCGGCTGACCCAGCGTGGCGTTCAGCGAAGCGGCTTCTTGCGGCGTCTTGACACCCATCACAGCCTTGGCGTTCTTGGCACTGTCGCTCAGGGCTTCGCGGACGGCGCCCATATTCAGGGCAGCCAGGCTCTCAGCCGTCGCCAGGGCGGTGTTGGCAACCGACAGAAGTGTGTCGATCGCGGCCTTGTTGGCCGACAGGATGTGTTCGTTGTTCAGTGCAGTCATGTTTTGCTCCAAAAGATGAAATAAAAAAGGGGTCTCGTATATTCTGTACATCGGCTACGTTTACTTGGCTGACCACGACGATTCCCGGGGGATTTGCTGCGGTGCACAATTGTTATTATAGAAGCACAAATCGACCTGTCAAGGATAAATGAGCAATTATTTTGCAGGGCAGCAAATTTGTTCGGAAGCCTCGGGAACAAAGGGTGCAACAAGAATCCGGGCAGCGCATCAGGCTGCGTCAGGTATCATCCTGTCATGACCCACCCATGGCTCCTTCTGATCCTGGCCGGCATCTGCGAAATCGGCTGGCCACTCGGCTATAAGCTCGCCCAGGCCCATGACGGGGTGCGTCAGATCGGTTGGTTTACGTTTTCCGGGCTCTCCATTGTGCTGAGCGCCTGGCTGCTCTGGCTGGCCCAAAAAGAGATTCCAATCGGCACGGCCTACGCCGTCTGGACCGGAATTGGCGCGGCCGGGACCTTTATTCTGGGGATTGTGCTCTTTGGCGAGCAATCATCCCTGTTGCGCTGGCTCGGGGCCGCCATGATTATCGGCGGCGTCATCGTCCTCAAGACCGGTCAGTAACTTACAGACTAGTTCCGGCCACCCAACGCGCCCACCGCCCGCAGGTATCCATAGATCTGTCGCGCCATCCGCTGTCGCTCCGTAGCCGGGCGCTCAACCGCCAGCGCCGGCATCGTCGTCAGCGGGTTTTTAGCGGAAGGGTCCAGCACCCAGCTGGCAAAACGGGCAAACGACTGATGAGTGGTCCACTGGGCCAGATCGATCGGCATCTTGCTGCCCCCTACCCCGTTCACCTGGTGACACGACAGGCAATATTGACGTGTCAACTGGGCGCCATCCCGATACTTCTCGGGCAACATGGGCGGGAATAGCGCCCGCAGCCTTTCTGGCGCCATCAAACCGAACCGGGTCACCTGATACGGCCAGTAGGTCGCGCCATCGGCACGCAATTCGGGATAAGCGATATTGTCCCAGACCAGATACCAGGGACCGAGGGGGACACGGTCATTGAGCGGTGGCGTTTCAATGCTGAAATCTGCCCCTCGGGCGTTGGCATAGACGAGGTAGACCGGATACTGCGTCAGACGAACCGATGGAATCATCGACAGATAGCCGTCCCTGGCTTCAAAAGTGACCAAAACATCCGGTGCCCGCCAAGCCGCCCCCAGAAAATGATCCAGCACCGGGGCGAGAGGATAACCCTGATAGGTCACCTCGACCGGCTTCAGGGGTTTGGATTCATGGGGCTCAATTACCGTGATCGGCGCCGGTGTCATGCCATCCAGATGCGCACCGGGCGGTGGCAAAAGCACATCGCCCGCCAGCACCCGGCCGACAGACAGCATCAGCAGCAGGACAAGAAGCCGATGTGGGCGCAGCATCATGCTCAATGAACCTCGTGCGCCGCCTTGCTCAGCAGAAGCGACTGATTCATCTGTTTATCAACCAGCACCATCGCCAACGCGGAAAACAGGAATACGATATGGATGACCACCTGCCAGAGGATGGTGTGCGCATCCGTATTGGCTGCGTTGATGAAGCTTTTGAGCAGATGGATCGACGAGATACCAATGATCGCCGTCGAGAGTTTGACCTTGAGCACCCCGGCATTGACATGAGACAACCACTCCGGCTGATCCGGATGCCCCTCCAGATTCAGACGCGACACAAAAGTCTCATAGCCACCGACGATGACCATGATCAGGAGGTTAGCGATCATCACCACATCGATCAGGCCAAGCACTGTCAGCATGATCACGGTTTCGCTGACATGTTCGGCGAGCGCCCCCGTAATCAGATGCTTCAACTCAACCATGAACTGGTAGACATAAACGCCCTGGGCGACAATCAGACCCAGATAGAGCGGCGCCTGTAGCCAGCGGCTGGCAAAAATCATCTTCTCCATAATATTCGGTTTGCCGGGCTGTTTGCGGTCTGGGTGCATGATCTGCATATCGGTGGTTGTTGATAACGCCAATTATACTGTGGTCATGTCGCCGCCGCTTTTCGAACTTCCCTGCCCCTTCGATATCGAAACTGGCACCGTCAGCCTGCTCGAACCTCTTGACAGCAACCCGGAAGCACTTCGCCAGCAGCTACTGGACGGCACCTATGACAAACCTTTCCTTATCGGCCACGATGACCGGCTGACACTGCACCTCAGCCTGAGCCTGATTCAGAGCACCATGAAAGTCAGCGATCCCGATGCGCTGGATCTCATCTACACACAGAAAATGATGGCTTTTCTGTTGTTCTATCCCAGACCGAAAGGCATTCTGCTGCTGGGCCTCGGCGGCGGCTCGCTGGCCAAATACTGTTATCGCCACCTACCCCGCACAGACATCACGGCCGTTGAAATCAACCCGCACGTCATCGGATTCCGGCAGGCCTTCTGCATTCCCGACAACGGCGAACGATTTCGTATCCATTGCGCCGATGCTACCGAATACATCCGCACACATCGTGCCCGCACCGACATCGTACTGCTTGATGCCTTTGACGGGCTTGGCATTGCGCCGGAACTGACCAGTCCCGATTTTTATTCGCAGGTTCACGAATGCCTCTCGGCAAACGGAATTCTGGTCATGAATCTGGCCGGGGACAAAACCGGCTTCGGCGACCCGCTTAGCCGTCTGGCTGAAGTTTTTGACGACCGGCTTCTTTCAATCAAAGTTCGTGACGGCGGCAACCAGATCGCGTTTGCCTTTAAAAGCCGGCAGTTCCCGCCACGCTGGGATCTCGTTCAAACGCAGGCGCGTGACCTGGAGAAAAAGCTGGGTCTGGACTTCGGGCGATTCGCGCGCCATCTGGAAAAAAGCCAGCGCCGCGACGGCTACGGCGACAGTTAGTCAGTCTGCTTCGCAGACTTCCTTGCCATTGATCGTGCCCTGCTTACCTTTAACCCAGAATACATAGGACTCGTCCGAATTCGTATATCGACCACCATCGGCACTGGGTACCTGACGCAGATAGCGTGTCGTCTGACCCATCTCGATGCTGGCTGTATGCTCGGCATTGTCAAACACCACATACAAGCGTCCGGAGTCCGGACAGGTAAACCGGACGGCAAAGGGCTTACGCGGTTTTGGTGCATCCGCACGGTACTGAGCGGGAATCTCGCTGACCGGTGACTTTTTAATCTCGATCGCCGCATCCTGTTCATTATTTCCAGAGGAAGAACTTTGGCCGAACGCCGAACCGGCCAGGATCCAGAAAGCGCCGAACACCCACAGGGTCTTTGTACTCATAGCAACACCCACCTCGATACTCATTCCAAAAATGCTAGCGATTAGCCTGAGGCATCAATGCACCATCAATGCTCGGCCAGGGCTTCAGAACATTCTGACACGGATTCTTACGGGTCGCGACAGACAGGACATTCTGGGCCGCAAGCGATATGCCGCTAGTAACCACTGCCAGACCCACCGTGGCGGCCTGTTTGACGACACCGGTCTTGTTAACCCCTAATGATGGATTAAGTAATGTTCCCTGGACCACGACCAGTCCGGACGCATTCACACCAGTCGTTAATCCGGATTTCTGGGCCGACTGGATATTAATGCTCATTTGTTCCTGCTTCAGATCCACTTGTCCATTCAGTGATACATCCAGTTGATCGGTCTCGATACCCACCGAGTTGTCGATGTTCAGGCGTCCATTCTTGACCGGAAGATAAGCCACGGCACAATCCAGCTGGGTCACGTTAGAACTTGACCGAACCGGATTCACCGCATTGAATACCGACAGTAAAAAATCGCCTGACGAATCGACCAGAGCTTTGGGCAGCGTCACTTTGTTCAGCGACAGCTGGAACTCGCCATTAAGCCCAGACACCAATGAACGTAAGGTGTTGCCCTGCCCTTCGAAGTGAAATGCAAATTCGCCCTCTCCACCCTGCACCTGACCGAGAGACCGCTTCTGATCAATCTGGCTTATCAGATGATCCAGTCGGAAATCACGAGCATGACCCCGCAAACGCAGCGATGGACTGGCGCTTGTGTACTGACTGATCACACCATCGGCCATCAGCAGTCCCTGGCCAAATCCCGACTTGAACTCATCAATCTTCATGATGCCGCCAGCCGTATCCTGCAGGCTTGCCTTAAGTAGAAAATTGGGGAGTGCCACCCCATCCGGCAGCACCAGGGTCGTTACATTCAATCCAATGTGACCATTCATCAGAGGAATCTGATTGAACCCCAGACTATCGGTGCCGAACAGCCAGCGCTGGTTCTTCGGATTCTTCTGCACCTCTGCTGCCGCTGTCGTTGCATGTACCCCATCATCCAGATTGATCCTGCTTGCATTCAGATCCAGAGTCAAATGGGGCGCGGCGCCCGACTTGAAATCTGCCTGGCCGGTCAATGACTGCAAGGCAATAGATCTAGGGGATGATGGATTATCTCCGTTATCGACCAGGGTCCCCGCGCCGATCGAAGCACGAGCATAACCGGTTAGCGACGTCATCAACAGGCGGGGTGACTGGCCGTTAGCTGCAAGATCGACATCGACCTGCACGGTACCCCCCTGCACCGTTAGCTTGGGTAGCTTGAGGGCTGGTAACGAAAAAATCTTGGCGAGATCAAAACCGTCTGCCTTTGCCTTCAGGTTCATCGTAGGGGTTTTGCTGTTATAGCCTGTAATTGCGCCGGTGGCCGTAATCCGCCCCTGTCCAAAGCCCGACTCGAATCGCTGCAGCGTCAGGCTACCCGAAGCGGCCTCATTCAGACTTGCCGAGAGAGCGACGCTGGGCAAGGCCGCGCCATTAGGCAACAAAAGCTGATCGGTTACCAAGTCGAGCTGCAGATTCATCTGCGGCAACACCGAAAAATCCAGAGGCCGATCATCCTGCCACCAGGATTTTCCTCCCGGGACTTCACGGCTTGCGGCGTTGATTTGTGTGTTCACACGCGTGCTTGCGAAACGCTGAGACAAATCCAGAACCCGGGTCTTAACCGACAGCGTTAAGTTGTTGGCCTTTTGTTCCGGGTATTCGAAGCGACCGTTCAGATCCATCGTCTGCTGTTGCCAGACAAGCTGGCCTTTGAACGCTACAGCATCCCCGGCAAAGGTCGCTGAGGCATTGTCGATCCCCAGGCTTTGAGTCAGCTGGCCATCCCGATCACGGACGCGCACTGAGGCATTATTCAGCTGAACTTTCTCGATAGCGAACGCGGAACGATCATTGCTATCCGATGCGGTATCCGTTGCAGGCACGAGCGTCCAGTTCCCCACCACACCGTTTTTCGCCGAAGCCTGGGCGCCGGGTTGCAAATTCAGCACCAGACCATCCAGCTCAGCCTGGTTGATCGAAATGGCCTGATGCAGAAGCGGTCCCCAATCCAGCGACAGGGCAACGCGTTGTGCGGTGGCCATCTCGGGGTCGGTCGCCCAGGGTGCGTTACCAAAAGCGACGTCCTCGGCCACCACGGATAGCCTTGGCCAGAGTTTGACCGAAACCGGCCCCTTGATCGTCAGAGACCGGCCAGTTGCTGATTCAACAGCCCGTGTGGCAACATCAACTACGGCCCGCGCATCAACCAGCCGGGGAAGCCAGATCGCGCCACCAACGATTACGAGGAATACCAGCGCAACGACCAGGCGTGGCAAGGTCCAGATTTTACGATCCACCATAGTTACCAATCCGGCTAGCCGCTAACACGCATGATTTCATTGAGCCAAGCATAACAAATGAAACGTAAACTGTTATAAGCCTATGAAAAATTTGTCATTGCCCTGTAAGAAAACTCCGCTACAGTGTCAACACATCCACGGGAGAGGATGTAAATGTCCGGTAAAGCTTTAGCCCGGACGAGGAGAATCTGGTCTTACCCACTTACAGCGATAAGAACAAGACCCGATGGAAACCCCGGCCTGATGGCCGGGGTTTCTTTTTGCGCGATTGAATTTTTTTACTCCGGACCTTCAAGAGCTGAAAGTTTTTGCGCTGCCGAGTGCTAATTTGTTGCAATACAAACGCCAGGCGCCACGACCAGCAAGGGTTTTACGCACTACCAGCCCAGCCAGCGGCCTTAGAAATATTTTGCAGTGCAACTTGCACATACCACCCCACTCATTGAGTATTGCATCACTTACATCTAGCAGAGAACTATTCCGTGCAAGGACTCCTATCATTCTCAAGGGCAGTCGACGCCCTCAACGAAAAAATCGGCAAGACGGCTGCCTGGTTGATTCTGGTTGCCGTTCTGGTCAGCACCATCAATGCGCTCTTTCGCTACGGCTTCAGCATCAGTTCGAACGCCTGGCTGGAGCTGCAGTGGTATCTTTTTGCCGGCACCTTTCTGCTTTGCGCACCCTGGACACTCAAGTGCAACGAGCATATCCGGATCGACGTGGTAACGGGTCGTTTCTCACCCCAAGTCCATGCCAAGATCGATATCGTGGGGGGGCTGT
>VEQK01000066.1 GCA_018883265.1 Rhodocyclaceae bacterium
TGCATCTGAAATAGAGACCTTAATAGGCTCTACCGTTGAAAGATGCAGGTCCCTCTGGGGAAAAGGCACATCGATCCCGGCATTCTTGAGCTTCGCCAGAATGTCACAGCGTAGATCACTGTCCACAACCCGGCCGTCCGTCGTCGTTTCAACACGAATCCAGTAGCGCAGGGTAAAAACCAGCGCGCTATCGCCAAAATCATCCAGCACAACCATCGGTTGCGGTTGCTGCATTACATCCGGGTGCGCCTGAGCTGCAGACTGGATCAATTGTTTCACTTCAGCCGGATCTGCCCCATAGGCCACGCCGACTCTGATCTCCCGTCGAATGTTGGGGTTGCTAAATGTCCAGTTGGTCAGTTTTTTCTCGACGAGCTCGCTATTCGGGATGAGCGTATCGATACCATCTGAGCTATGAATGGTCGAGAAGCGCATCCCAATCGAGGTGACCCGCCCACGAACGCCCTCCATTTCAACCAGATCGCCGATCCTGATGGGGCGCTCAATGAGCAAGATGCCGCCACTAATCAGGTTTTTAAGAATGTTCTGAGCACCAAAACCTATACCAATGGCCAAGGCTCCGCCCAGGAATGCAAAAATACTCAAAGGAATTTGAACGAGGTTGAAGCTGAGTACGATCAGCGTACCCGTCGCGATGAGCGTCAGCCAGCGGCGAACCAGCGTCGCCACAGAAGGCTTGAGGCCGATCCTGCGTTCAGCCAGAGAAATGCTGGTACGGATTGCCCAGGAAACAAGTACGAAACCAATCAGCAGGATGCCAATAGCGCCAATGCTCTTGCCAATCGTGACGCTACGGGTGGTTTTAACCTCCTTGCCATCTGCGATGACCTGGTCATCAACGGAGAACAGCTCGTAGTGCCAGGTATTCTGCCCAATCTTAAGCAGCTGATGCCAATAACCACCGATGCGTTGCATCGTTGTTCGATGTTCCGCCTGTATCCCCAGCTCTGACTGCAGCAAGCTTAAAAACTGTTCGAACTTGTCTAATGCCGCCATAACCAGGCGAATAGCATCGGCTTCTGAATTTGCCGCATCGAGTTTTGCCGTTATGACCTGGCGGTCGATCGACTCCTTGGCAAATACCAGACCCTCACGCAAAGAGAACGCCTCCTGTTCCTTGCTGGTCAGGCGTTGCCCGAGACTCTCACGGGCCTGTGCAATGCGCAGGAATCCGACCTTCACCGACTCGGAAATTTCGGACAATCGCGCCGAAGTCGGGCGTGGCGTCGCATAGAGCTCGGCCCGTGTATCCCATACCTTGATCGCATAGCCACCCATTTCGATCAGCTGGCGTAACCGATCCACTTCGCTTCGTGCCGCCGTTTCATTGGCCTGAGCGATCTCAAGGTCGGCTCGTGCACGTGCCAGACGTTCTACGGGAGTCCGTTGCTGATCAAGCGCCTGATAATCGCCAGAGATTTTATTTAAACGACCAAGGGCGATACCCGACTTATCAAGCGCTTTGATTTCCTGATCACGATACCGATCAATCAGTAATTGTAGATCTTCCTTGGCACTTGCCAAAACCTCTGGCGATAGACTAAAACGCCTATCGTAATAATTCCATGTCTTGGCAGATGTGCTCAACTGGATCTCCAGCAGCGTGCGCTGTTTTTCCTTGAGACGCTTTTCCAGATCGGTCCGAGTCAGCATGGTGCTCTTGAAGGCCTGAGCCATTTGAGCCTCATCCAGAGACCGTCTCAAACTATCCGTTAACTTTGCGGGGTCATTGCCCAGTTTTTCCTGTATCTGCCGAAGGCGGACATCGGCATCGGCCTTCTCGCGACCATAGGTCGCCACCTGCTCCGTCAGGGCATTAATCTCACGATTCAGCTGCGCAATGCGGGACTCCTGCATCACCATCGTGTTTTTGACCAGATCGCCTTCTGTGATCGGCCAAGGTGGGTTTCCGGTCGGAGCGACCCAGCCATCGCGCTGCTGCGTTGCGTCAATAATTTTCTGGTTAAACAACTGTAACTGCTTGAGCGTATCGATCTGTTGCGCGTAACGATCGGCCAAGGTTTGTCGCTGATTGAACTGTTTTAATAAATCGTTGCGCGCTTCAGTCGATAGATTAGTCTGTTTAAGCCTCAGTTGTAGACGGTTAACCACTCCTTGGGTTTCCCCCAGGCGCAATTGGGTATCTGCCAGCTCCTTATTGAGGTCAACAACCACGGTCTCTTTTGGCGCATTTGCTTTAGCTGGCGCCAGGCTCTTACCGGGCAGCAATGATGGGATTTGAGCGTGGACGGAAGAAACACTCGAAAGCAGCAGAGCGGCTGCTAAGGCAGTACAGAATCTGTTTGGCATAGGGATAAATGTATCGAGGCGATATTGCTTTGACATCTTGCCTTATTAGTTTGGTCAGGTCAGCCCAAAAAGTAACACAGGCTGCTTCATTCCGGCCCGCAAACGTAGGGATTTGTAGGGAAACGCCATTCAAATGGGAGAGGATTCCGAGCAACGTCTCTGGACCATCATCCCAACTGCAATAAGGAGTCATCATGAACATTAAATCGACCGCAATTGCTATCACTGCTGTTTCGATACTTGCTGCTTGTGCAACGCCGACCGAATTGCGCGGTCGCCAAGTCACCTTTGCTGCATCTAGCGTGACACCTAACGCCGAGAAGACTCTGGCTTGCGTGGCCAAAGGTTGGCAACAATCGACTAACCAGGTCGTCACTGTCAGCAAGTACGAGAACGGGTACACGGCTGTGGCCCAATCCAAGACCCTGTTCGGAACCAATACAGACTTTGTGATCGACTCGGCGAACGCCCGCACGGGTGGCGCCGTATTCCAGCTCTGGTCGACGATGAACAAGGATTCAACGGATCAGTTGATCGCCATCATCCAGCCGTGTCTATAAAACAGGGAGCTAATGATGGAAAAGAACTTCAAGCGAGTTGTTCTAACCGCGATTCTGGGTATGGCTTCGTCGATGGCGTTGGCGGAGCCCTCGGTCCCCCCCTTCTATCAAGCGGTGATGCAGATGAAGCCCGAGGGGAAATTAGGTCAAATCATCAAGAAAGAGCCGGTCAAAACCGCCGTACCTGGCGCACAGGCATGGCGAATTGCCTATATCTCTTCGGACCTGAATGACAAGAAGACGATTTCGACCGGACTAATTGTGGCCCCTACCGGGCAAGCACCAGCCGCGGGCCGACCTATCATCTCGTGGTCACATGGTACAACCGGTAATGCACAGAACTGTGGGCCCTCGCAGGTAGAAAACCCGGCGCAAACACTGAATCAGTACTTCCTAGTCAACGGCAACTCCTGGACTGACTATGGCCTGCCGAG
>VEQK01000042.1:0-8866 GCA_018883265.1 Rhodocyclaceae bacterium
TGGCACATTAATTGCTTTGACTGGGGCATTACCCATCTTTACGCACGATCCCTGTGCGCCTGCCCCATGGAAACTCTTAAAACTGCGTCCGATACCCTGTTCATTCTGCTTGGCGCCATCATGGTGCTGGCCATGCATGCCGGCTTTGCCTTCCTCGAAGTCGGCACCGTCCGCAAGAAAAATCAGGTCAACGCCCTGGTTAAAATTCTGGCGGACTTTGCCGTCTCGACCATCGCGTATTTCACCATCGGTTTCACCGTCGCTTATGGCACCGACTTCTTCATTGGCGCCAGCCAGATCGCCGAAAAGAGCGGCTATGACATTACCCGGTTTTTCTTTCTGCTGACCTTTGCCGCCGCCATTCCCGCAATCATCTCGGGAGGCATTGCTGAACGCGCCAGGTTCAACCCGCAACTGGCTGCGACCTTTGTGCTGGTCGGTTTCGTTTACCCTTTCTTCGAGGGCATCGCCTGGAATCAACACTACGGTATTCAGGCCTGGCTCAAAGCCACCGTCGGGCAAGAGTTCCACGACTTCGCCGGTTCGGTCGTCGTGCATGCCATGGGCGGCTGGATTGCGCTCCCCGCTGTACTGTTACTCGGTGCCCGTCATGGCCGCTACAGCAAGCAAGGCGTCATGGCGGCACACCCGCCCTCATCCATTCCCTTTCTGGCGCTCGGCGCCTGGGTGCTGGCCGTGGGCTGGTTTGGCTTTAATGTCATGAGCGCACAGACACTAGACAAGATCAGTGGCCTGGTTGCGGCCAACTCGCTGATGGCGATGGCCGGCGGCACCATTGCTGCGCTGGTCGTCGGCAAAAACGACCCGGGCTTCGCCTACAACGGACCCTTGGCTGGCCTGGTTGCCGTCTGCGCTGGCTCGGATTTGATGCACCCCCTGGGTGCGTTAACCACCGGTCTGATCGCCGGCGCTTTGTTTGTCTGGATGTTCACCCTGACGCAGAACCGTCTCAAAATCGACGACGTACTGGGTGTCTGGCCGCTTCATGGCCTGTGCGGTGCCTGGGGCGGGCTCGCGGCTGGCATCTTCGGGGCAGAAGCGCTGGGCGGTCTGGGCGGTGTCTCACTTTTGGCACAGGCTCTCATGACCGGCATGGCGATTGTCATCGCCCTGCTTGGCGGCACGGTGGTCTACGGCGCGCTCAAAGCGTTTGTTGGTATCAGGCTGGATCAGGAAGAGGAATACAACGGCGCCGACCTCACGATTCACCGGATTACGGCAACGCCCGATACGCGGGATCTGTAATTGAGATCCGGAGCAACATGATGGGCGCCGCTGGCGCCCATTTTTTATTTCAGCATCTTCTCGATTTTATCGAGGGGAATATAACCGGGCGCCAGTCGACCATTGGGGAAGACAATGGCCGGCGTACCACTCACCCCCATCCCCCGAGCCAGTTGGCTGTTACGTTCCAGCGGGTTCGCGCATTCCCCGGAACCACTCGGGACCTTGCCCTGAATCATCCAGTCATCAAAGGCCTTGAGGCGATCGGGCGCACACCAGATCTTTTTGGATTTGACGAGCGAATCGTCCGACAACATCGGCACCAGGAAGGTATAAACCGTAGCATCTTTCATGCTCACCAGCTCTCGGGTGAGCTTCTTGCAGTAACCGCAGTTCGGGTCTTCGAAAGTAATCAGTGTGCGCTTGCCATTGCCGCCGTTACCGTTCACCCGCTTGATTGCATCCTGCAGCGGTAGCAGTGCCAGCTTCTGCTCTGCCGTGATGTTGCGCATGGTCTTGCCATCGATCAGCGAGCCGCCGACCAGAAATGCCGAGCCCTTCTCGTCAGTGTAGAACAGTTCACCGCCGGCATACACTTCGTAAAGCCCGCCCAGATAGGGAGTTTTGATGATTCGTTGCGGCTTGAGACCCATCTGCTTCTCGACAATACCCGCCAATGCCGGCGACGCAATTTCCTGGGCATTGGCCTGAGCTTGAACGCCGCTAAAAAGACAGCAACTGACCAACCATAATTTCATAGCATACTTCATGAACTTTCCTCAGCGCTCCAGCGCATAACGAATGAATAGCGACTTCAACAACGGTAGCCTGTTAGTCAATGAAAGCCCGAGGTTGCGCAACGGCGACAGACCCGGCGTATTGGCGGCAAATAGTTTGCGCATCACATCTGTGGCCGACTGTAGCACCAGGACTTCTTCCTTGCGTGCCCGCTGGTAGCGTGACAAGAACGCAAAATCACCGATATCGTCCACTGGTCGTGCATCGCGAATGAGTTGCGCCAGCACCCGCGCATCCTGAAAACCCAGGTTCACACCATGCCCCGTGAGCGGATGAATCCCATGCGCCGCATCGCCAATCAAAGCCACACGCGCTGCCACCACCTGGGGCACACGAACGAGCTTCAGCGGAAAACCGGCCGCCGGCGCCATCAATTCCAGCGCCCCCAGCTTATGCTCGCCAGCAGTCGCAACGCGATAGGCCAGATCCTCCGGGGACAGCGCAAGCAATTCTCTGGCCAGCGTTTCCGGTGCCGACCAGACCATCGACATCATCCGGCCGTGTGCGTCGCCCTCGCCGCCGGATAGCGGCAGATAAGCCAGAACGCCATCTGGACGGAACCACTGATAGGCCGTACCGAAATGTGGCAACTCTGTTCTAAAGTTAGCCACCACCCCCAGTTCGTCATAGGGATCATGCTGACTTTCCAGACCCAGCTGCTGGCGCACCCAGGATTCCCGCCCATCCGCACCAACCACCAGTTTTGCCCGCAATATCTGGCCTGAGGCCAGGGTTAGAGCTGCGCTAGCATCGGATACGCACAGCACCTGCGGTTCTGCCGGACAGTAACAAGTGACATTACGTTGGCGAGAGACCGAAGTCCAGAGCTCACAGGCGATCTCGGCCGATTCGACGATCCAGGCAAGTTCTTCCGTGCCAATCTCGAACGCCGAGAATTCAATTTCGCCGCCCGCATCGCCGAAGACGCACATCTTGGCAACGCGCTGCAGACGATCCCGGGTCAGATGACTCCAGCAGCCAATCTGACTCAGAAAATCAGCGCTCCCCGGGCTAATGGCATACACCCGGCTATCCCATTGCGCCGGCCAGTTCTGTGGGCGACTCGGCGCCCGACCATCGACCAACGCAATCTTCAGCGTGGTGTCAGCCAGTGCCATTGCCAGGCTGGCGCCGGTCAGACCGCCGCCGACAATGATCAGATCAAAGTCCGCGTCCTCCTGTGCCTGCCTGCTTGTTGGCAGGTGCCGGTGAGTATGATGATGCGTCATAAATTTAACTGCAACCGGCGTCCTGGCTATACCCAGGCACCGGCGACTGTTTGGAAGTCACAATTCTAACCCGCCCCAGGTTGCTGAGTACCACACAGAGACGTTGGCCGCTCCGGGTACCGATCAGCGTTGCCGTACCATTGGCCCCGGTTGCGGCGCCATTCTTCCAGTTGAAACGGAATATCTTACGTGATGCATTGCTCAGGGTAATTCCCGGCCAGGACGAACCTTGAACGGTTTGCACGGCATCGCAGTTTGATTGGCAATCACAACCCTGCACCATCGAAACTGCATAGCACCAACGATCAGACCCCTGCCCGGAGAGCTGTACAAAAGCGAATTTCTGCTGTGCCAAGGCCTCGGATCGTGCCAGATTCAAACTACTCGCCAAAGTTTCTGCAGCCGCCTTCAACCGTTGGCGCTCCTGAAATTCTGCCCAACTGGGCATTGCCATCAACCCAAGGACCCCCAATACCCCCAGCCCGATCAACACTTCAATCAGCGTTACCCCGGATGCTCGCCGCAGAGGGCGTATCTGCCGAGTTATCGACTGCCGCCACCCTTCAGAATGTTGTTCGGATGCCCGTTCCATAGGTCAGCAAGTCCTGTCCACCCGTAGGCAACAAATTACTGGATTGAAAACCAAAGGAGTAATTCTGGTTGGCTGAATTACTCAGATAGGAAACAACACCGTATAGCTGAGTTCGCTTACTGAGGTAATATCCCCAATTCAAGTTCCATTGGCGAGCCCCGTATTGCTGGTCACCGCTGCCATTGGTATCACTATTCCAGACAACCGCTATACGAGGCTCATTCGCGCCTAAGCGGTAGGACGCTCCTGCCCAGAGCTGATTATTGGTGAGAATATTGGGCCCATCCGCAATCGTTGAGGTGCCATTACTTTGCAGATTATTTCTGATGAACACTGACGATAGCTTTAGTCCCGGAAAACCCGTATAGGCTGCCCCGACAAGAAAACTGGTGAAATCACCGACGTCATTAATATGAAACTGCTCTAGCGGTGCAAGATGATAGTTCGCCTGCTGAAAGGCTATCTGCGTATCGATACCGTACCCGGCCCAACCCAGATTGAACCCCCAAGCGCTCTGCGGTGTCACCGTACAGGCCGATAGTGACGTTCCGCAAAGATCGGTGTTGGTGAGGTTATTGGTACCGTTGTTATTTGATCCAGTGTATGCCACCGCCCCCTTCAAGCCCTGCCAGGTCGGCGTTGAATAAACAATCGAGGTTGCACGAACAGCTGAGCTATACGCCAGAGCATCGCCTGAATCATTGGTTCCATTGACAGCACGTGGCGTAAATCGCATGCCACCCATGATGCGCGTAATATCTGAAGAGCCTGTTGCACCGCCAGGCATGACATCAAAGCTCACCAGTGATGTGCGAAACGGTGTTGAGTTGTAACCCAGTTTGATTTGCCCATAGCCGCCTACAGCGCTCAGATAGGTATCGCGCAGCCCACCGAACAGTGTTCCGGTACCGAACGCAACGCCAGAACCTCCCGTCATATTCAGGGCGGTTTCTGCCACAAAAAGAAACTTCAGATCAGACCTGACGTACTCCTCGCCCCTGAAACCAAGAAGCGACGTATTGTTTTGAACATTAAAGGTACTACCCTCAGCCGGACGACCAGAGGAGCTGCTGAAGTCTCCCGCCTTTCCCGGCAGTAGGCTAAACCCCTGAGCTGAAACATCAACAACACCATAGATGGTTACGTTGCTTTGCGCAAAAGCGATCGGCGAAATCAGGCCGATGCAAACCGCGAGTTTTTTCTTAGATGGTCCACGCATCTCCGGTATCTAATCGCTGATCAGCAAAAGTCTGATGGCACTGACCACACTACGCCAGTCCTCGCGGTATTCCTGTCGGAACAAGCTGGCGGTTGGGTACCAGGGTGAATCGTTGCGATCTAGCAACCAACGGTAATCCGCGCCCGTGGGCAAGAGAATCCAGACTGGCTTGCCTAAGGCACCCGCCAGATGCGCGACGGCCGTATCCACCGTTACCACCAGATCAAGCCCGGCAATTATTCGGGCTGTTTCTGCAAAGTCATTCAACGCAGGCCGGTCCAACGTCACCTCAGAATGTTCCGCTAACCAGCGCAGATCCGATTCTCTTAAATCCGGCTGCAGGCACACCCAATTCACCGGGAGTTGAAATAAAGGGGCCAAAGTCTCCACAGCCATACTGCGGTTCTTGTCGTTCTTGTGACCTGTGCTGCCGGACCAAACGAGCCCCACATGCAGCCGCTCGTGCGCCGTCTGCGCTGGTTCGTCGACGCACAAGTACGGCACCTCGGCCGGAATCGTTGCCAGCCGTGTCCCCAAGGCCAGCGGCAAACTCATCAGCGGTGTGGCCAGATCGAACTCGGAAACAGCCGCAAAAGACTCTGCCACAAGGACATCCGGCCACTGATCTTTCAAGAACGACACCAAGGGCTTCTGAACGGCCAGCGACACTTTGGCGCCCATGGCCTGCAGTAACGGCACATAACGGCAGAACTGCAGCGTATCGCCCAAACCTTGCTCCGCATAGAGCAGCAGGGATTTTCCGGCAATCGATGCCTGACCCAGCCATTGCGGCAAGTGTGGGTAGCGTCGCTGGTTACCCAGGTTCGGTACGGTCCAGCGGGCTTCGAACAACCGCCAACCACGTTCAAAATCTCCGAGCACCAGATAGATCCATGACAGGTGCCACTTGGCCTCTTCGTAGTTGGGATTGATCGTCAGTGCTGCCTCATAGGCTGCAGCTGCGTCGGTATAACGCTCCAGCGCACCGAGCGCCTTGCCCTTGTTAAACAAGGCCTGGACAAAGCCGGGGCGTAGCGCCAGGGCCCGATCATAGGCAGCCAACGCTTCTAATGTACGTTCGAGTTCCAGCAGCACGTTACCGTAGTTATTCCAGGCATCGGCATCCTGCGACCGCAGCTTCACGGTCTTGGCAAAATCGGCTTCTGCCTCAGCAAACTTTTTTAACGTTGCCAACCCATGGCCCCGCGCCATCAGCGCATCTGCATCCTGCGGTGCCAGTGCAATCGCCTGGCCATAAGCCTGAACCGCCTGATCAAGCAGGCCAAGCTGCTGCAAGGCATAACCCAGGTTATACGCCACCTCCGGCTGACGCGGGTTCTGCGTCAACGACTGCTGCAACAACTGGGCGCCGGACTGAAACTGCCCTTGCTGCAACAGCTGCAAGGCCTGGGCGTTCAGCTGGTCGGTGGCCGCTGGTCGCTGCGGCAACCGATCAAAAGCGGATTTCTTCTTGGCCACGCAACGCTACAGACGTTAGACGCCCATGCCCTGATGAATCTTGTCGTGCTCGGCGTGCCACAATTCGGCCATCTCCGAATCCGAATAATCCTTGAAACAAGGGGTACCCAGCGTGTAATGCAGCAGCTTCGCATCGTAGTTATTCGGGTACTCGGTAGTGAGCCAGTTCCATTCTTTAGGGACTTCGCCGATCAAGGCATCATCTAGCCAGGCGAAGCGGTGCAAATGCGAACCCGGATGCGACATTACATATTGCGGGTCGAGACGGCGGTTTTCCGGATGCGCACAGTTCCACAAAATCACGCTGGACCAATTCTTGCGCGGGTAATCCTGATTCTGGTTGCCCAGGTATTTCTGGTGGGCTTTGGTCTTGTAGTCATGCTTAACGACCATGACGGCCTTGCTCTCGTCACGTAACGCCCACAACTTGGCGATATCATCGCGACAGATCATGTCGCCATCGGCAAAGATGGCCCAGCCCTGATAGTCCATCAGCCAGGGGGTCAGAAAACGTGAATAGATGAAGGTGTTGCTGCCATCGGTATGGCGCTCGACATAACTATTGAGCGTATTGAGCGCCAACGGCGTAAAGGACACCGGTTGCGACGCCCGCTCCAGGATACTCTGACAAAAGGTGTGGTACGCCACCGCTTCCCGCTGGTCAAAACCAATCACGATCTGAATTCTGGACATACGCAAATCCCTACTTCTGCAAAGTGTCGACGACGTTGCTGATTGTACCGCCCCAATCACCCTGCGCCGATTGGTGGAAGGTTTTAATCGTGGGATACCAGAGCGAGCCTTCACCTTTGGCTTCTGACCAGTACCACAGCTTGCCTGTCCGGTACGGCAACATCAGCAGCACGGGTTTACCTAAGGCGCCCGCGATATGGGTGGTTGAATTGCTCGCACTAACGATCACATCACAGGCATCCAGCAGGCTGGCCACGCCATCGATATCCCGAGTCAGATCGACCGACACCGACTTATTGAACTTCAGGCCCAACGCTTCAGCAGCCCTCACTTCGTCCTTGATATCACCGTACTGCAAATTCACGACCGTACAGTTCGGCAAGGCAAAAAAAGGCGCCAAATCCTTGAGCTCGATGGATTTATCGGCCGCATACTTATTCCTGAAGCTGCGCCAGTTCAGGCCGATGATTTTTTCGCCATTCGGCGCCAAGGCCAGACGCATCGCTGCGGTTTTTTCAGGGTCCGCCTTCAGATAAGGTACCTGGGCAGCAGCAAAGTCGGCTGCACTCTTACGGAAAAACTGCGGCAAGCTACCAATGAAGATCTGCGCAGCAACATCCGCTGGCGGTTTCTTATCTTTGCTGATGACCGCGACACCCGGAAACGATCGCTGGAACAAGGGTACGAGCCGGGGTTCTAACTGCAGACAGACGTTTGGTATCTGCCTGAGCAGATCCGGCAGGACGGATGCGAAAATAATCTGGTCCCCCAGGCCTTGCTCACCCCGCACTAGCAGCTGACCGGCCAGTGGCTTGCCATCCCAGACCGGAATCTCCGGAAGATTGACCAAGCCCAGTGATGTCATACCAAAGCGATGCTCATAACCGGCCCAGCCATGCACAAAGTCCCGATGCTCCAGATAGAGATGGCCTTTGTTAAAAAACGCCTCGTCATAATCGGGGCGTAATGCCACAGCGCGGTCGTAATCCCCCACCGCTTCCGACAGATGGTGCAATCGGGCATGCGTCAGCCCGCGCCCCATCCAGGCCTCGGCATAACTCGGATTCAACTCGATCGCCCTTGAATAAGCGACCAGCGCCTCATCGAAGCGGCTCATGGCCATCAGTGCCTGCGCCCTTGCATAATGCGCTTCGGCTCGACTCGGTGTCGCCGCAATTGCTTTATCCCCCCAGGCCAATGCTGCAGGATATTCGCCCTGGTCATATGTTGCACTGGAACTATTCAATAAGGCATCCGGATGGTTCGGCACCAGCTTGAGCGCCCGCTCATTGCATTGCATGGCCTCCCGCTGTTTACCGACCTTGTGCTTAGCCAAGCCAAGGGCAACCCAGATGTCCGGATTATTGCTGACTTTGCCTACAAGGTAATCCAGATCCTTTTCTGCCCGGGCGAAGTCTCCGAGTTGGACCAGCAGGTTGGCACGGTTTGATCTCGCCTCCAAATACGAACCACGCAGCTTGATGGCTGCATCGAGGTCAGCCAGTGCCTCTTGTGCCTGCCCAGCCTGGAAACGAAAGTTGGCGCGGTTAAAGTAGACTTCGGGGTCTTTGGCATCCAGCGCCAATGCCGCCGCAAAAGCCTGCATGGACG
>VEQK01000042.1:8966-14376 GCA_018883265.1 Rhodocyclaceae bacterium
CTTCAAACTGTCCCATCGCCCCGAGCACAATACCGAGCATTTTGTGGGCAAAGGCCTGCTTCGGGTTCACCGCCAGCGATTGCTGGAAGTCGGCGGCGCTCTGCGCCAGTCGGTTCTGCTGAAGTGCGATGAAGCCACGGCCGTTCAAGGCTGCAAAATTATTGGGTTCCCGCTGCAATACGCCCTCAAACAACGGCCCCGCCATCTCCCAATGTCCACTGTTGAGATATTGAAACGCCTGTTGCAATGCCTGATCCGATTTCATAGCGGGATTTTACTCATACATAAACGTGATTTGGCGCCAAACCCTGTTGGTGACGGTTCCATATCGCCTCATAGGCCGCTTCAAGATTGCGGGTGAAACGCGGCGTATCAAACAGGGGGGTTGTCAATCGGTTGTCGGCAAGCGTTCTTCGGGTGGCCGCCAGTTTCTCGGGGTTCATCGCGAAATCAACCGCCAGCGCTTCATACGCCTCCAACGAATCGACCACGAGCTCAGGCAAGCCAACCGCCCGAAGAAGACTGGCGCCTACCCGGCTTGCATAGGTTTGGCCAAGCTTCGTCACCATGGGCAAACCGGTCCATAGCGCATCACTGGCTGTGGTATGAGCGTTGTAATACAACGTATCGAGAAAGAGGTCGGCATGACGATGCCGGGCAAGATGCTGGTCGAGCGGTAGACGTTTACCGAACACCAGCCGCTCGGGCGCTACACCGCGCGCCACGGCTTCCGACCTTAGATTTTTCGCGGCTTCCGGATTGTCTTCAAATAACCAGAGCACACTTCCTGCGACACGATTGAGTATCTTCATCCACACATCAAAAATATCGGGGGTAATTTTCCAGTTGTTATTGAAACAACAATAGACAAATCCACTTTCAGGCAATCCGTGGTCATGACGCGTGTCAGCGATTTCAGCAATGCGTCGGGAACGATCATTCACCTGGTAGGTATCGGGCAAATAAATAATCTGTTCGGAATAAAACCGCCGATGCGCCTCAGGAATCAGCGTAGGATCTGCTACCAGGTAGTCAATAAACGGTGCTCCCAGCGTTCCCGGATATCCCAGATAGTGCATTTGGATGGGCGCAATGCGTTGCGCAAAAATTCCCAACCGACTGTTCTGGGTATGCCCCTTGAGATCAACCGCAATATCAATATCCAGCGCTTGAAGCATGGCAGCGATCTCTGCGTCAGAGCGATCAACGGCCTCGATGAAACGGTCAAAAGTCTTTGAAACCCGCTCACGCATTTCATCCTTGGGCGAACGCCCGTAGCACACCCCGATCACTTCAAAACGTAACCGGTCGTGCAACTCGAACATCTCTGCCATCAGATACGACGTCGCATGATTGTAAAAGTCCGACGATAGATAAGCGATGCGTATCTTCGAACCCTTCGCCCGCGGCTGACTGACATTCAAAACAGCTTGTTCCGAATGATATTTATCGGAAACAAAATTACGGGCGCAGATCTGCTGCTCTTCCAGCGTGCTGGGCAGGCATAGCAAGGGGAAGGGATTGGACAGCTGATTTTCCGAACGTATCCGGCTCAGCAACCCCGTGTATTTCTCGGCATAAGAACCCCAGGAACATACCTTCATTAAGGCAATCAGGAAATCCTCGTCAAACCCTTTAAACGCCCGGCCGCCTGACGAAATCTTTTCATACAACGCAATGGCTTCAGGAAACTGGTTCAGCGTTGCGTACATCCCTGCAGCGTTATACGCAAACAACCGGTTTTCAGCATCCAGCGACATCGCCTTGCAATAGCATTCCAGAGCCCGGTCAAATAGCTGCATCCGCTCAAAAGCAACCCCCATGTCGTTATACAGGCTGGCATTTTGGGGCTCAGTCTGAATGGCTGACTCATACAACGTCATGGCTTCGGTAAGCGCACCCACCGCAACCAATGCTTCGGCATACAAAAGATATGCCATGACATCGGGGGGACCCAGACGCCATGCCTGCTGGTATGCCGTAACCGCCTCATGAAAGCGTTTCAACCGTACATAACACGCCCCCAGCTTGAAAAGAACATGAGGCATCAAAGCTTGGGCGCCGCTAGCTTGTTGCAACTCCATCAGCGCCTCTTCGAAGCGGCTCATGGCCATCAGTGCCTGCGCCCGCGCATAGTGCGCCTCTGCCCGATTCGGGCTGGCGCTAATGGCTTTGTCCGCCCAGGTCAGCGAGCTCGGATAGTCACCCTGGTCGTAACTGGCGCTAGCGCTGTTCAATAAGGCGTCCGGGTGGTTCGGCGCCAGCTTCAACGCCCGTTCGTTACAACGCATCGATTCTTTGTGTTTGCCAACTTTGTGTTTGGCCAGTCCAAGCGCAACCCACAGATCGGGGTGGTTGGTGATCTTGTTGACCAGGTAATCCAGATCCTTTTCTGCCCGGGCGAAGTCGCCAAGCTGAACGAGGAGGTTGGCTCGGTTCGACCGTGCTTCCAGATACGATCCGCGCAATTGGATTGCGGCATCCAGATCCGCTAATGCAGCCTGGGCTTGTCCGGCCTGAAACCGAAAGTTGGCGCGGTTAAAGTAGACTTCGGGGTCTTTGGCATCCAGCGCCAATGCCGCCGCAAAAGCCTGCATGGACGCTTCAAACTGTCCCATCGCCCCGAGCACAATACCGAGCATTTTGTGGGCAAAGGCCTGCTTCGGGTTCACCGCCAGCGATTGCTGGAAGTCGGCGGCGCTCTGCGCCAGTCGGTTCTGCTGAAGTGCAATGAAGCCGCGGCCGTTCAAGGCTGCGAAGTTATGGGGCTCACGCTGCAATACGCCCTCAAATAACTGCCCCGCCATCACCCAGTTACCACTGTTGAGATGATGAAATGCTGAATTGAGTGTCTGTTCCGTATGCATGCAGCTATTTTACAAGTACCAATAAAAACGGGTGCCGAAGCACCCGTTTTAAGTTCAAATCAGACTAAAGTCAGATTAGAACGAGGTACGCAGACCCATACCATAGGTGAACACGTTAGCGCCACCAGTGTTCTGGAGGTTGCTACCGGTCAGGAACGGACGGTAAGTCTGGTTAGCCGAGTTGTTGACGTTCGAGATGATACCGTACGCTTGGGTACGCTTGCTCAGGTAGTAACCGACACGACCGGTCCATTGACGAGCACCCATCTGCTGCAGGTTCGAACCGTCCATGTCACCTTGCCAAGCGGCCGAAACGGCCGGTTCCCAGTTACCCATGCGGTACGACACACCAGCGTAAGCAGCATTGTTGCTGATCTTGCCAGCGCCGTTTTGCGTCAGCGGTGTTGCGCCGTTGGTACCCAGCGAGTTACGAGCGTAGGTCACCGAAGCCTTCAGACCCGGGATACCCGTGTAAGCAGCACCCACCAGGTAGCTGGTGAAGTCGCCCAGGTTGTTAACCTGGTTCGTGGTGCCCGACATGTTGTAGTTAGCTTGCTGGAAGGCGCCCTTGATGTTCACGCCGTAGCCAGTCCAACCCAGGTTGAAGCCCCAGGCGCTTTGCGGAGTGGCGGTACAAACCGAAACCTGCGTACCGTCAGCGTTGGAACAGTTACCAGCGCCGGTCTGGTTGTTGGTACCGTTGTTGTTCGAACCCGTGTAAGCCAGCGTGCCGTCGAAACCGTACAGGGTCGGCATTGCGTAGGCAACAGCCGTTGCACGGATGGCCGAGTCATAAGCCAGACCTGTCGAACCAAAGCGCATTTCACCCACGAGGTTTTCAATCGCGCCCGAACCAGTTGCACCTGGCATGACGTCAAAGCTGGTCAGCGCCTGACGGAACGGGGTCGAAACATAACCGCCCAGAAGCGTACCGTACTTGCTGTTCATACCCAGGTACGAATCACGGAGGCTACCCATCGAAGTATTGGTCGTTTGAACCTGAACACCCGAACCACCACCGGTCAGGTTCATGTTCGATTCGACCTGGAACAGCGCCTTCAGGCCGTTACCCAGATCTTCAGTACCCTTGAAACCGATCAGCGAGCTGTTGGACTGCAGGTTGAAGGTCGAACCTTCACCTTGGCCACCGACAGCAACCGGGCGCTTTTCGCCGGTCATGGTCGTACCTTGACCCGAAACGTCAGCAACACCGTAGATGGTCACGTTGGTTTGTGCGAAGGCAGCGGTCGACAGGCCGGCAACTGCCAGAGCAACGATTTTCTTTTGCATTAGAGATTCTCCTCTTAAGATTGATGGCACCAGCTACGCTGAGGCCAGGAACCTCTCATGGGATGAGTGGTTGATGTGATTTTGGTCTACTGACGAAGGCAAAGCAACAAAAAAACAACAGGTGGGGGCCGGAAGTGTTGTTTTGTTGCAACAATGCAACAGTCTCCTTAAGTAGGTTCAATAGCCAGCCAAGATTTCGACTGGTCGAAGAATTGCCGACAACCTTGTTTTTTCGAATAGAATCAGGCCTGTACCCGTCAAACGAAACAAAGCATGCCTATTCTCTCCGTCTTTTTCGGCATTATCGTCCGCATGTGGCACGATGATCACCCGCCTCCTCACATACATGTGGAGTATCAGGGCTTCGAAGCATTGGTCAATATCATGACTGGAGATGTATCGCGGAGCGACTTGCCAACCAAGGCTAGGGCGCTTGTTAAATAGCGGTGCCTGAAACATCAAGCTGAATTGCTTGCTAACTGGGAACACGGTCAACGCTTTGAACCCATGGAGCGCATTCCTGGAGCAGATCAAGATGATTAAGTTGACACACGCCAAGTACGACAACAACTTCAAAGTACTGCTGACATTCTCGGATGGCCATGAGGCCATTTTTGACGGCAAGCACCTATTAGAGCGCAAAGGTCCTTTGCTTGAAGCGCTTCGGGATGAGTCTTACTTTAGGCGTGTCTTTATTGACGCCGGTGCATTGTGCTGGCCAAATGGTTTAGAGCTCTCGCCAATAAAGTGTAGTAGTTCAGACTTGATCTGACAGTAGTCAGATCAGATCGCGACTACTACAAATAAAGCTATACGAAACATTACAGCTAACCGAGGCGGCCTGATTCAGCCAAATAGCCGCGCCAGCTCCACACCGGGCTCTGGCGCACGTAGGCTCAGCCTCGTGACGCCTCTCCGAGCTTCATGACTAGCGCTTTTAGCGGCTCAATAAAGCCAGCCAGTTGCCCATAGACCTTGATCGCATCTTTAGCATCGTAGGTATGCGACATACGGTTTCTGGCTTCCAACATTTCAAGCCAGACCGCCTCGTCTTCGATCCAGCCCTGTTGATAGGCTGTTTTCAAGGATGATTTAGGCGAACCTCCTGCATCTAGGCCAGCCTCTTCTGCAGTTGCCTTGATTGCTTTCCAAGCCAGTTCAAAGGTGAACTCAAAATACTGAATGCAACCCGCCTTATATACGTCCAGTTCTGAGTCCAGCTTCAGCGCCTCTTCAAGCCTTGCCAAAGCCAA
>VEQK01000043.1 GCA_018883265.1 Rhodocyclaceae bacterium
AACGACCGATACGACCGAAACCATTGATAGCAACGTTAATTCCCATGGTAAATCTCCGTGTATTTAAATATGAGACTGCAGATTATTTTGCAAGCACACCGCGGACGGTGTTGATGACGTTTTCGACAGTGAAGCCGAATTCCTTGAACAGCTGACCGGCCGGAGCCGATTCGCCGAAGCGGGCAAGGCCGATCACAGCGCCGTCCAAGCCGACATATTTGTACCAACCATCCGGGTGACCGGCTTCGATGGCGACACGCGGCAGACCGGGTGGTAGCACCTGGTCGCGCCAGGCTTTATCCTGTTTGTCGAAAGTGGTGGTTGACGGCATCGAGACCACGCTGACGGCAACACCGGCTTCGGCCAAGGCGGCCTGCGCATCGAGTGCCAGTTTGACTTCAGAACCGGTGGCAATCAGTACGGCCTTGGCATTAACCGCTGGGGAAACGACGTAACCGCCACGGGCGACATCTGTAGCAGCCGTTTTGTTGGCCACCGGCGGCAGATTTTGACGTGACAGCAATAGTGCCGTCGGGCCGCTGGCGTTTTCAACGCTCTTGATCCAGGCGACGGCGGTTTCGGTGGCATCTGCCGGGCGCCAGACATCCAAATTCGGAATCAGGCGCAGCGACGCGGCATGTTCGACCGGTTGGTGCGTTGGACCATCTTCACCCAGACCGATGGAATCGTGGGTATAAACCATGATCTGGCGCACCTTCATCAGGGCGGCCATGCGGATGGCGTTACGGGCGTAATCCGAGAACACCATAAAGGTGGCGGTGTAGGGAATGAAGCCGCCGGCCAGGGCGATGCCGTTGGCAATAGCGGTCATACCAAATTCGCGCACACCATAAAACAGGTAGTTGCCACCATCGTTTGCAGTGACGCCCTTGGCGCCTTTCCACCAGGTCAGATTGGAACCCGCCAGATCGGCTGAACCGCCGAGCAATTCCGGCAGGTTCGGCGCGAGCGCTTCAATCGCCAGTTGCGAGGCTTTACGCGTGGCAACCGTTTCGGCTTTGGCTTGTATGGCCGCGACGAAGTCTTGCGCGGTCTTCGACCAGGTAGCGGGCAACTTGCCCGATAGGCGGCGGGTGAACTCGGCGGCTTCGGCCGGGAAGGCCTGGCTATAAGCAGCAAAGATCTTGTCCCAAGCCGCTTCGCGTTCGGCACCCGCAGTGCGCGCATTCCAGGCGGCGTAGACATTCGCCGGAATTTCAAAGGCAGCGTGTGTCCAGCCGATGGCGGCGCGTGTGGCGGCAATTTCGTCGGCACCCAGCGGCGAGCCATGCACATCGGCGCTGTTCGCTTTGTTCGGCGAACCCATGCCGATGGCGGTGCGACAGCAGATCAGCGTCGGGCGCTTGGTGTCGGCTTTGGCCGCCTTAATGGCCGCATCGATTGCGGCGGCATCGTGGCCATTGACGTTGGGGATGACCTGCCAGCCATAGGCAGCAAACCGACCCGGTGTATCGTCGGTGAACCAGCCTTCAACCTGGCCGTCGATCGAAATACCGTTGTCGTCCCAGAACGCAATCAGCTTACCCAGGCCCAGCGTGCCGGCCAGCGAACAGGCTTCATGTGAGACACCTTCCATGAGGCAGCCGTCGCCCATAAAGGCGTAGGTGTGATGATCGACGATGGTGTGGCCATCGCGGTTAAATTCGGCAGCCAGCAGCTTTTCGCTGATGGCCATGCCTACGGCGTTGGCGATGCCCTGGCCGAGCGGACCCGTGGTGGTTTCCACGCCCGCGGTGTAACCGTATTCCGGGTGGCCGGGTGTGCGGCTGTGCAGTTGGCGGAATTGCTTGAGATCTTCGATCGTCAGGTCGTAGCCGCTCAGGTGAAGCAGCGCGTAGAGCAGCATCGAGCCGTGACCGTTCGACAGCACGAAGCGGTCGCGGTTTGGCCAGGCGGGGTTGGCCGGGTTGTGGCTGAGGTGTTGGCGCCAGAGGACTTCGGCGATTTCGGCCATGCCAAGCGGCATGCCAGGGTGGCCGGAGTTAGCCTGCTGGACTGCGTCCATGGCCAGGGCGCGAATCGCGCCAGTCAGTTCGTTATAAGCCGGTGCTGCGGGCGCTGGGCGGGCAGGACGGGACGGTGTGTTGGCGGCAGACAGTGAAGACACGACAAAGGCCCGGCAAAAGACGCAATTATCGGCTAAAACGGGCGTGGCTGCAAAGAATCGGGGCCGTTGGTTTTTCCAAAAAACCAGAAAGCTCTTTTGGGTTGGGCAATTACGTTTAAGAGTTCAGGCGCACCCTGACCAAAGGCGCCCTCATCGACAAAAAGCGTCGCAAATCGGGCTAACCTTTGAGTCAGGACGCGCCCTGGAATTGCGTTTGGGTCTTGGGTTAGAAACTGCAGATAATTCAAGGCAGTACGCGGGCTCAAGTTTGGCGTGATTTTGAGCGCTTGCGCTATGAGCGCCGGGCTTGCCCCGCGTAATGCTAGCGCTCAGCGGTTAGTGGCCTGCTGTTTTAATTGCGACTTTCAGCGTGATAACCCGTCACGCGTCCAACTTCGTTCTTCGAGCCGAGGATCACCGGCACGCGCTGGTGCAGGGTGGTTGGTTGCAGATCAAGAATACGTTCGCGGCCGGTGGTTGCCGCACCGCCGGCCTGTTCGACCAGGAAGGCCATCGGGTTGGCTTCATACAGTAAACGGAGTTTGCCGCCCTGTTTGGCCATTTTTGCGTCCATCGGGTACATGAAGATACCGCCACGCGACAAGATGCGGTGCACGTCGGCAACCATGGAGGCAACCCAGCGCATATTGAAATCTTCGCCCCGTGGGCCGGTTTTGCCGGCCAGCATCTCAGACACATAGCGTTGGACAGGTTCTTCCCAGTGGCGCTGGTTCGACATATTGATGGCAAATTCGCGTGTGTCGGCCGGAATCGTCAGATTTTCCTGAGTCAGACGGAAGGTGCCGACTTCACGATCTAATGTAAAGACGTGGGTGCCATGGCCAAAGGTGAGTACCAGCTGGGTGTTTGGACCATAGACCGCATAGCCGGCGGCGACTTGCGTACATCCCTTTTGCAGGAAAGCTTCGCCGTTAGCACAGTCAATGCCCTCTGGTGCCTTGAGTACCGAGAAAATCGTCCCGACCGAAATGTTCACATCAATATTAGAGGAGCCATCCAGCGGATCGAACACCAGCAGGTATTCGCCCTTCGGATAGCGATTCGGAATGCAGAAGGGCAGATCCATTTCTTCTGAGGCCATCGCGGCGAGGTGGCCGCCCCATTCGTTGGCATCCAGCAGGATTTCATTGGAAATCACGTCCAGCTTCTTCTGGACTTCGCCTTGCACGTTGTCGGTATCAGCGCTGCCCATGGCTTCGCCAAGGTTGCCCTTGCCGATGGCAATGGCGATGGCCTTGCAGGCACGGGCCACGACTTCGATCAGCAAACGTAGATTCGGATCCAGATTGTTGTGTGAGCGTTGCTGTTCGATCAGAAAACGGGACAAGGGGATGCGCATGATGAATCCGGACGTATAGAATATGGTCGTTTGGAATTGTAATGGCTTTGACCGGGGTTGCACCTAGTATGAAACGATTAATCCCACACAACCATGACGTTTAACCTGGAGCACGACTTGCGGCAGCAGTTGTGCGACACTGCCATGAAGCTGGTTGAACAGGGGTTGAACCATGGTGCATCCGGCAATTGCTCGGCACGTTCTGGCAACGGGTTTTTGATCACGCCATCGGGTCGATTGCCCGAAGATTGCACGCCCCAGGACATGGTGCAGATGACGCTGGACGGTGAGGTTGTCGGTGCGGGCAAGCCTTCAAGCGAGTGGCGATTCCACCGGGATATACTGGCGGCCCGTCCAGAGGTCGAAGCCGTCATTCACACCCATGCCATTCATGCGACGGCGCTGGCCTGTCTGCGGCAGTGCATCCCGCCATTTCACTATATGGTGGCGTTAGCGGGAGGCACGGATATTCGATGTGCCCCGTATGCCCTCTTTGGCTCACAAGCGCTTTCTGATGCTGCCTTGGAGGCTTTGCAGGGACGAAAAGCCTGTTTGCTTGCCAACCACGGGGTCATTTGCCTGGGAGCCGACCTCACACAAGCGCTGTCGCTGGCGGTTGAGGTGGAGTCACTGGCTGAAGCCTATTTGTTGGCGCTGAAAGCAGGTGAGCCCGTCCTGCTCAGTCCGGGTGAAATGGACGAAGTGCTCGAACGCTTTAAAACCTACGGTGCGGGACGGTGATTTGAAAAAAACCGTCGAAACCTTACGCTGGATTGATAATCGACTCGAGATGATCGATCAGCGGCTATTGCCGCATCAGTTTGTTTATGTGTCGCATGAGTCCGCCGCGGAGGTCGCAACGTCGATTCGTGACATGGTGATTCGCGGTGCACCTGCTATTGGCGTGGCTGCGGCCTACGGTGTCGCCCTAGAGGCTCTGCGTTGGCGAGATCAACCCGCACAAGAACAGCGTAGCGCTCTCGATGAGGCGTTTTCGGTGCTTTCAGCAAGCCGACCCACGGCCGTCAATCTGTTTTGGGCGATCGAGCGCATGCGTGTTTTCTGTCGTAATCAGAGCGCAGCTGATGCATCATCGTTGGCGGCTCTGGTTGTGGCGGAAGCGCATCGGATTTACCAGGAGGACATTCAGATCAACCAGTCGCTGGGCCGCTTTGGTGCTGAATTGCTTCATGACGGTGATCGGGTGCTTACTCACTGCAACGCCGGGGCGCTGGCAACCGCCGGTCACGGCACCGCGCTCGGCGTGATTCGCTCCGCCGTCGAATCGGGTAAAAAAATCTCGGTATGGGCTGACGAAACTCGTCCTTTCTTACAGGGCGCTCGCTTAACCGCCTGGGAACTGATGCAGGACCATATTCCAGTGACACTCATTACAGACAATATGTCAGGCTATCTGATGTCGCGCGGTGAAATCGACCGCATTATCGTGGGGGCTGATCGTGTTGCCGCCAACGGGGATGTGGCAAACAAGATTGGTACTTACATGGTCGCCGTGTTGGCACATCGGCACCGGATTCCGTTCTATGTCGCCAGCCCTTTATCAACGATTGATCTGGCGAAGGCTTCTGGCGCCGATATCCCTATTGAAGAACGAGCGCCTTGCGAAGTTACCGGCTATGGTGAGCAATTCTGGGCTCCGGTCGGCGTATCGGTACGCAACCCGTCCTTCGATGTGACGCCGGCCTCGTTGATTACCGGGATCATTACTGAACGGGGCATCGTTTCTGCGCCGGATGCTGGAAAGATTCGGCAACTCTTCGATCTATAGAGACAGACATGGTAATTCCGCGGTTCTATGTTGCTCAGCCGCTCGCAGTCGGAGCGTGTGTAACGCTGCCCGAGGCAGTAGCGAATCATGCAGTACGTGTATTGCGTTTACAGGCCGGAGATACACTGGTGCTGTTTAATGGCGAGGGGGGGTGTTACCAGGGGGTGATGCTGGCGCCAGCGGGCGGTGAATCGGGGGCTATAAAGAACGGGCGAGCGGGTAAGCAGTCGCGTGCTGCCAAGCAGGCCGAGATTCAGGTGCGACTCAGCGCATTTCAGCCCGATGATCGAGCCAGTCCCTTGCGTATTTCCCTATGGCAAGGGGTGTCAGCCGCAGAGCGGATGGACTATACCTGGCAGAAATCGGTTGAACTGGGGGTTCACCATTGTGTGCCGATAGAAACCCGTCGTTGTGTCACCAGACTGGATGGGCCTCGTGCAGAAAAGCGTCACGCTCACTGGACTGGGCTGATTGTGGCAGCGGCCGAACAGTGTGGTTTGAATCGTTTGCCGAAATTGTCCCCCGTTCGCTCTCTGGCAGACGCATTGCGGGAATCGAACGCCGGGATCAAAGTCATGCTCGACCCCGATGCGGACGAAAGTTATCCGGCCTGGCTGAAACGTCAACCCGAACTGACGGCACTCACGATTCTGATCGGCCCGGAGGGCGGTTTTGCTCCCGAGGAAATCGAAGCCGCTAAAGCTGCAGGTTTTCTCTGCTTCCGATTGGGGCCACGGGTGTTCAGAACCGAAACGGCTGGACCTGTCGCTCTCGCAGTGACGCAAGCGATTGCAGGGGATTTGAAGTGACTGGCACTGATGTGCGGTAATATTGATCGCTTGAATTCTGCTGGCGGAGATTGCCGTGCCTGATCCGAATTTTGTTGCTTGGTTCCGTTCGGTTGCGCCCTATATTAATAGCTTCCGAGGAAAGACCTTTGTCATCGCGGTCGGTGGCAAGGCGATCAGCGGCCCCTTTGCCAAGACCTTCGCCTACGATATCAATCTCCTGGCCAGCCTTGGTATCCGGCTTGTGCTGGTGCACGGGGCGCGCCCACAGATTGAGGAAGAGTTGATCGATCGCGGATTGACCTCGAAGTTTCATGGTAACTACCGTGTGACCGACGCGGCGACTCTGGATTGCGTATTGCATGCTGTGGGTAGCGTCTACATCGAGATCGAGGCACTCTTGTCGCAGGGGCTGCCGAATACGCCCATGGCGGGTAGCACAATTCGCGTTGTCGGCGGTAATTTCATGACGGCTCGCCCGCTTGGGGTGATTGACGGTGTCGACATGCAGTACGCGGGCATGGTGCGTAAGGTGGATGCCGAAGGGATCCGGGCCCAACTTGGCCTTGGCAATATTGTGCTGCTCTCATGCCAGGGCGCCAGCCCGTCGGGTGAGATCTTCAATCTGGCCATGGAAGAAGCTGCCGAAGCCGTCGCCACTGCGCTGCGTGCGGATAAGCTCATCTATATTGGTGATACGGCCGGTGCGCTAGAGGAAGATGGCACATTGGTTGAAGAACTGACGGCCGATGCCGCAGAACAGCTGGTCAAACGTGGCGAGTGGCTTTCGAATGACCTAAAACGCTTTCTGCCCTGTTCGGTACGTGCCTGTCGCGCCGGCGTTGGCCGTGTTCATCTGGTTGGCTATGCTGAAGACGGTTCAATGATTCTGGAACTGTTTACACACGATGGTGTGGGCACAATCGTGACCCGCGATTCTCTGGATCGGCTGCGCGATGCCCGTCCGGATGATATTGCAGGCCTGCTGGGGATCATCGAGCCCCTGGAGCTGGACGGTACGCTGGTGCCACGCCCCAGAGAACGGATCGAACAGGAGGTCAGCCAGTTCACCGTGCTGGAACATGACAACGTGATCGTTGGCTGTGCGGCGCTTTACATCATGGATGCTGAAAATGCCGAATTGGCCTGTCTGGCGGTCGACAGCGACCACCGGGAATGGGGCTACGGCGAACGCCTGATGCAGGCCATTGAGGCGCGTGCCCGCGCCAACGGAATTCGCAGGTTATATGTGCTGACGACCCGGACATCGCACTGGTTCATTGAGCGTGGGTACAAACCAGCTGCGGTCGAAGATCTGCCGGATCGTAAGCGCGAAATGTACAACTACCAGCGTAATTCAAAGGTTTTTGTAAAAACACTCTAAAAACGACACCACAGGGAATTTGATATGGCACGAACCGTTCAATGCATCAAACTGGGCAAAGAAGCAGAAGGCATGGATTTTCCACCCATGCCGGGCGTCATGGGCAAAAAGCTATTTGATTCGGTCTCCAAAGAGGCCTGGCAGCAATGGGTAAAATTACAGACCATGATCATCAACGAGAACCGGCTGAATCTGGCCGATGCCCGCCACCGCGAATACCTGCGGGAACAGTGTGAAAAACATTTTTTTGGCGAAGGCGCCGATCAGGTTGAAGGTTTTTCGCCACCGAAAGCCTGATTGAAGTGGGGTGCTGGAGCCCTGCTGCATTTTAGGGATGCATTCGGATCAACATGTAATACAAAAGTAAAGGGGCTCAGTTCACATTAACTGGGCCCCTTTACTTTGGGTGGCTTACTAAGCTCAGGCGCGGCGACTAGATTCCACGCCTGTGGCCGTGCCCAGTAGAAGCACATCGGCGCCACGGCAGGCAAATAGGCCATTGGTCACAGTGCCAACGATCTGGTTGAGTGTTGACTCGAGTGCGACTGGGTCGGTAATTGATAGCCCCGAGACATCCAGAATCTGGTTGCCGTTATCGGTAATGAAACCGGCTCGCAAGGATGGCGAGCCACCCAATCTAGAGATCGCACGGGCGACTTGCGCGGTCGCCATGGGAATCACTTCAATCGGTAGCGGAAAGTGACCCAGAACATCAACGCACTTTGAGGCATCGGCGATACAGACAAATTCATCGGCGACAGCGGCAATGATTTTTTCCCGGGTGAGGGCGCCGCCACCTCCCTTGATCATCGAAAAACCCGGGTCGATCTCGTCGGCACCATCGACGTAGATCGGAATTGCGTTGACGTCATTGAGATCAAAAAGTGGGATACCGATTGCTGTTAATCTGTCTGCAGTGGCTTTCGAGCTGGCGACAGCACCACGGATTTTTTGGCGGATCGGCACCAGGGCGTCAATGAATAGATTGGCGGTTGATCCGGTGCCAACGCCCAGAATAGAGCCATTTGGCAGGTTTTTCGCGACATAGTCGGCTGCTGCGATAGCGACGGATTGCTTCAGTTGGGTTTGCTGTTCAGGTGACATGTGGGGCTCGATTTTTCGTTCATTGTTTCATTCGGACCGGATGCAAAGCTCCTCGTATTATCCGCGCAATTTTTTTGGTGCGATGAATTTTACGGATCCATTCAAGAGAGTCTGATGCGTAGTTGCGCGAGTGCATTCGAAGACTGCATGAAAAAAATGTCACACCTGATTCAATTAGTTGAAGAAATGCATAAAAAAATCTTTACACACTTCAATAAGTGTATAAACTGTGCTTACCAAATCCCTTCTGGAAGGAGACGTCAAGATGTCAACTGAAACTACTTCGTTCACGACGCTGGCTGCAACGCTGGCTGCAAAAAAACCGGCGGCAAAAAAAGCTGCCGCGAAGAAGAAGCCTGCTGCAAAGAAAAAAGTTGCTGCCAAGAAGCCAGCAGCGAAGAAGGTAGCCGCTAAGAAACCGGCCGCTAAGAAGGTAGCTGCCAAGAAGTCGGCAGCAAAGAAAAAAGTAGCCGCCAAGAAACCAGCCGCTAAAAAAGTTGCTGCCAAGAAGCCGGCCGCCAAGAAGAAAGTAGCCGCCAAGCGCCCAGCAGCAAAGAAAGCTGCTGCCAAGAAGCCTGCAGCGAAGAAGGTAGCCGCTAAGAAACCGGCCGCAAAGAAAGCTGCTGTCAAGAAGCCAGCCGCCAAGAAGAAGGTAGCCGCCAAGCGTCCAGCAGCAAAGAAAGCCGCTGCCAAAAAGCCGGCCGCCAAGAAAGCCGTTAAGAAGGTTGCTAAGAAAGTTGCCAAGAAGAAGTAATTCTTCAAAGCAAAAGCATTAAAAAACCCCCACGTTTCGGCGTGGGGGTTTTTATTTGTGGGCGGGCTTGGTCGACAACCCCTCGTGAGTTATTTCTTCTTCTGTGGTGGCAGATCAGTACAGGCGCCTTCGGCCACTTCCGCAGCCAACCCGACCGATTCACACAAGGTCGGATGCGGGTGAATCGTATGCCCCATATCCGCTGCATCACAACCCATCTCGATCGCCAGACAGACCTCGCCGATCAGATCGCCCGCATGCGTACCGACAATGCCACCACCGATGATCCGGTGCGTCTCGGCGTCAAACAGCAGCTTGGTAAAGCCTTCATCGCGGCCATTGGCAATGGCGCGGCCAGAAGCTGCCCACGGGAACATGGCTTTGGTGAACTTGCGACCGCTGGCCTTGCACTGCTCTTCGGTCAAGCCTGCCCAAGCGACTTCCGGGTCGGTATAGGCCACCGACGGGATCTGCAGTGGATCAAAGACGCACTTATGGCCCGCCGCCACTTCCGCAGCCACATGGCCTTCGTGTACCGCCTTGTGCGCCAACATTGGCTGGCCGACCAGGTCGCCGATGGCGAAGATATGAGGCACATTGGTGCGCATCTGATTATCGACCTTGATGAAGCCGCGTTCATCGACAATGACGCCGGCTTTGTCAGCCGCCAGCTTACCGCCATTGGGTGAGCGGCCCACGGCGACGAGCACGCGATCATAGGTGCCGGCTGCGGGTGTTTCTGCCCCGTTGGCGCCTTCAAACTGGACCGAGATACCGCTGGCCTCGGCTTTCGCCGCTACGCACTTGGTGTTGAGCATCACACGGCTAAAGCGCGAGAGGTTCATTTTTTCCCAGACCTTCACCAGATCGCGATCAGCGCCGGGCATTAAACCTGGGCCTAGTTCAACCACATCAATCTGGGTGCCGAGGGTGGCATAAACGGTGGCCATTTCGAGACCGATGATGCCGCCGCCAACGACGAGCATGCGCTTGGGCACGTCTTTGAGTTCAAGTGCCCCGGTTGAATCCACGACACGCGGATCCACGGGCATGAAGGGCAGCTTGATCGACTGAGACCCTGCAGCAATGATGGCTTGTTTGAAGCGGACCACCTTCTTTTCGCCGGTTGTCTTCTGACCATCGCCTGAGGTGATATCGACACTCATATGATGGGCATCGATAAACTGGCCTAGGCCGCGGACCTGTTGCACCTTACGGCCTTTGGCCATACCGGCCAGGCCGCCAGTTAGCTTAGTGACAACTTTCGTTTTGTGCTCGCGCAGCTTTTCGACAGAAACCTTGGCCGAGGCCATCTCGACAATACCGAGTGCATGGAGGTGGGTCACTTCTTCCATCACGCCAGCGATGTGCAGGAGCGCTTTGGAAGGGATGCAACCGACGTTCAGACAGACGCCGCCCAGGTTGCTGTAGCGTTCAACGATGACGGTGTTGAGGCCTAAGTCAGCAGCACGGAACGCAGCCGAATAACCGCCAGGGCCACCACCGAGTACCAGCATGTCACAGTCGATATCGACCGGGCCGGTATAACCGGTTGCTGGTGTTGGTGCTGCGGTTTGCGGCGCGGGTGCAGTTGGCGTCGGTGCCGGTGCAGCCGGAGCAGCCGTTGTTGGCGCAGCGGCAGCATCACTGGCTTCGACACGGACAACAATGGTGCCTTCGCCGATGCGATCGCCCAGTTTGACTAGGACTTCCTTGACAGTACCCGCCGCCGAGGCGGGCACATCCATCGTGGCCTTGTCAGACTCCAAAGTGACGAGGGCGTCGTCCACTTTGATGACATCACCTGGTTTTACGAAGACTTCAATAACCGGGACGTCGGTGAAGTCACCGATGTCCGGTACTTTAATGTCGATCATTTGGCTCATGCTTCGCTCCTCAGAGGGCTACGCGACGGAAATCCGCCAGCAGTTGAGCCAGATACACGTTAAAGCGGGTGGCCAGTGCTCCATCAATCACACGGTGATCCGCCGTCAGCGAGAGCGGTAGCGTAAGGCGTGGCACGAACTGTTTGCCATCCCACACCGGCTTCATGGCACTCTTGTTGACACCGAGAATCGCCACTTCCGGGGCGTTCACAATCGGAGCGAAGTATGTCCCGCCGATACCGCCCAGTGACGAGATGGTGAAGCAGGCACCCTGCATGTCGGCCGGCTTCAGCTTGCCGTCACGTGCCTGTTTGGCCAGATCACCGGACTCCTGGGCCAGTTCGAAAACCGACTTCTTGTCGGCATTCTTGATGACCGGTACGACGAGGCCGTTTGGCGTGTCGGCAGCAAAGGCGATATTGAAGTACTGCTTCATCACCAGGTTGTCGCCATCCAGCGACGAATTGAACTCCGGGTGCTTCTGCAGGGCCTTAACGCAGGCTTTGATCAGGAAGGCGAGCATGGTCAGCTTGGCGCCCCCACCCTTTTCGTTTTCTTTATTCAGTTGAACGCGGAAAGCTTCCAGGTCGGTAATGTCCGCGTCTTCGTGATAGGTCACGGCCGGAATCATGACCCAGTTTCGCGATAGGTTCTGGCCAGAGATCTTTTTGATGCGCGACAGTGGCTGTACATCAATCGGACCGAATTTGGCGAAATCGACCTTCGGCCACGGCAGCAGATCCAGGCCACCACCCAATCCACCGCCACTGGCGGGCGTCTTGCCCGGCACCACGCCAGTGGTCATGGCGCCTTTCACGAAGCCGGTAATGTCTTCGCGCAGGATTCGGCTTTTCGGACCGCTCGGTTTGACTTGCGTGAGATCAACGCCAAGTTCACGGGCGTAGGCGCGGATGGTCGGGCTGGCATGAACGGCGCTGCCGAGCGGAATGCTCGGCAGTGATGCAGCTGTTGCGGCGCTTGCCGTAGCTGTTGCCACGGAGACTGCAGCAACCGCAGCTGGCGCACTAGCCGCAGGGGCAGGGGCAGGGGCGGATACTAAAGCGGGCGTCGGCTCGCTTGCTGAGGCGGCACCGGTTTCCAGACGCACAATGACTGAACCTTCGCCCACTTTGTCGCCGAGTTTGACCAGGACTTCCTTCACGGTGCCGGCGGCCGAAGACGGGACATCCATCGTCGCTTTATCGGACTCCAGCGTGACGAGTGCGTCATCGACTTTCACCACATCGCCCGTTTTCACGAAAACTTCAATCACCGGCACTTCAGCGAAATCGCCGATGTCGGGCACTTTGACATCAATGATGCCGCCACCAGCCGTTGGTGCTGCCTGCGGTGCGGCGGGTGCAGGGGCAGCAGGGGTAGGTGCTGGAGCGCTAGCCGCAGCGGCGGGCGCAGGTGCGGCCGCCGACGCATCGCTGGCTTCGACACGCACGACGATGGTGCCTTCTCCGATTTTGTCACCGAGTTTGACCAGTACTTCTTTGACGGTACCCGCGGCCGAAGCGGGTACATCCATGGTCGCCTTGTCGGATTCCAGGGTGACCAGGGCATCATCGACCTTGATGACGTCACCAGGTTTTACAAACACCTCAATCACGGGGACTTCGCTGAAATCGCCGATGTCGGGGACTTTGATATCGATCAGTTGACTCATATTCGTGTTCCCCTCAGACCGTCATCGGATTAGGTTTGTTCGGATCCAGCTGGTATTTCTTGATCGCAGCTGCGACCTTGTCCCGGCCAATAGCGCCATCGTCTGCCAACGCCTTGAGAGCAGCCACGGTCACCCAGTGACGATCAACCTCAAAGAAATTACGCAGATGCTCGCGGGTATCCGAGCGGCCGAAGCCATTGGTGCCAAGGGCAACGAAGGTCTTTCTGATAAACGGACGTATCTGTTCGGCATAGAGCTTGATGTAATCCGTCGCGGCGATTACAGGGCCGGTAGTGCCACCGAGCTTGGACTCAACGTGCGAGACACGTTGCGGGTCGGTCGGGTGCAACATGTTCCAGCGGGCGACATCTTCTCCGTCGCGGGCCAGTTCGTTGAAGCTCGGGCAACCCCATAGGTCGGATTCGATGCCCCAGTCATTGCGGAGCAAATCAGCGGCCGCGATGACTTCGCGGAAGATCGTTCCCGAGCCCAGAAGCTGTACGCGTTGGCCATTGCCGGCATTGCCCTTTCTGAATTGGTACATCCCCTTGATGATGTCCGGGGCGGCGCCTGCCGGCATTTCCGGATGTTCGTAGTTCTCATTCATCACTGTCAGGTAGTAAAAAACATCTTCCTGATCCTGGTGCATCCGACGCATCCCGTCCTGTACCACAACAGCGACTTCATACTGGAATGTGGGGTCATAGGACACGCAGTTCGGGATCATGTTGGCCAGTAACAGGCTGTGGCCATCCTCGTGTTGCAGACCTTCACCGTTCAGCGTGGTACGACCGGCCGTGCCGCCAATCAGGAAGCCACGAGCGCGTTGATCGCCGGCAGCCCAGCACAAATCCAGCGTACGCTGAAGGCCGAACATCGAATAGCAGATGTAGAAAGGAATTGTCTGGACATTGTGCACAGAATACGACGTCGCGGCAGCGATCCAGTCACTCATCGCACCGGCTTCGTTAATGCCTTCCTGCAGGACCTGACCGTCCTTGCTTTCCTTGTAGAACATGAGTTGATCATGATCTTCCGGCACATAATTCTGGCCTTGCTGATTCCAGATACCGACAGCACGGAACATGCCTTCCATGCCGAAAGTCCGTGACTCATCCGGCACAATCGGGACAACATGACGGCCGACTTGCTTGTCTTTCAACATCATGTTCATGATGCGGACGATGGCCATCGTCGTGGAGAGTTCGCGACCTTCGCCGGATGCTTTGAGCAAAGCATCAAACGTCGATAACGGCGGAATCGCCAAGGGCTCCGCCTTGCGACGGCGTTGCGGCAGGAAACCGCCCAGCGCCATGCGGCGCTCCAGCATGTACTTATGCTCTGCTGAATCTTCAGGGAACTTCAAGTAAGGCAACGATTCAATTTCTTCGTCTTTTACCGGCAGTGAGAAACGGTCGCGGAAACGGG
>VEQK01000067.1 GCA_018883265.1 Rhodocyclaceae bacterium
CTTCTGGACGATTCTGATCCGCTATGGCTTTAAGGAAGAGCCGGATATTCCCGAAGCCTTGTCGATGTGTGCGGCACATGGTTTACCCATCAACATGATGGAGACTTCATTCTTCCTGGGTCGCGAAACGTTGATTCCGAAGCTCAACTCCGAAATGGCTTTCTGGCGAGAGAAGTTGTTCATCACCATGTACCGCAATGCCGATAGTGCGACGAACTATTTCAATATTCCGACGAATCGGGTGGTTGAATTAGGAACCCAGGTTGCGCTTTAACAACTGCGGATTTTGTTGACCATTGCGGTGGTCGAGGTGTCATGCAGGAAGGGGATCGAAACGACCTTCCCGCCCCAGCCGCGCACTTCCGGTGCGCCGACGATCTTGTCGACCGCCCAGTCGCCGCCCTTCACCAGAATGTCGGGCTTGCAGTCCAGTATGCGTTCAATGGGCGTGTCCTCATCGAACCAGGTGACGAGCGAGACGCTCTCCAGCGCAGCCAGCACTGCCATGCGGTTGTCGAGCGGATTCATCGGGCGGTCATCGCCTTTGCCCAGACGTTTGACAGAGGCATCCGTATTGGCGGCCACGATCAGCGATGCGCCGAGCGCACGCGCCTGTGCCAAATAAGTAACATGGCCACGATGCAGGATATCAAAGCAGCCATTTGTGAAGACGATGGGTCGCGGTAATTGTGCGACGCGTGCTGCCAGATCGGCGGGCTGAACAATCTTCTGTTCAAAAGCCGGTAAGGGCAGGTCGCTGATGTGCGTCATCAGGCACTCGCCAGGGACTTGCGGAATTTATTCAGATCCTGAATCGTTTCAAAGGTCTGTTCGAACAGGCTGGACATATTGCGCAGGATGCCGCCGACCACACGGTCTTCACAAGCCTTGTCGAACTTGATCTGGGTGTCCAGCCAGTGCTCGAGCCAGGCAGGATCCGGCATGCGGCTCTGCACGGTGTCTTGCGGGTAGAGCGCTTTGTTGACGTGCAGGTTAGTGGGGTGCAGGGCTTTCTGGGTGCGGGCGGAACTCGCCATCAGGACGCCAATCTTGGCGAAGGCTTGCGCCGCGACTTTGCCCTGGGTATCAATCGCGCGCTTCATGTATTTCAGATAGGCACCGCCATGGCGTGCTTCATCGCGTGACAGCAGGTCGTAGATCTTTTTGATGACCGGCTCGGTGTGCCATTCAGCAGCACGGCGATACCACTGGGTGAGGCGCACTTCACCGCAGAAGTGCAGCATCAGTGTTTCCAGTTTGGGGGCCGGGTCAAATTCGAAGCGCACGGCGTGCAGCTCTTCTTCTGTCGGGCAGAGATCCGGGCGAAACCGGCGCAGGTATTCCATCAACACCAGCGCATGTTTCTGCTCTTCGTAGAACCAGATGCTCATAAAGGCGCTGAAATCGGAATCGTCGCGGTTGTCGCGCAGGAACATCTCAGTTGCCGGCAGCGCGGCCCACTCGGTAATGGCGTTGTACTTGATGGTCAGCGCCTGTTCTTCGGTCAGCTTGCTCGCATCGAACTCGTCCCAGGGGACATCGTCAGCCATGGACCAACGGGCTTTTTCGAGGCTGTGATAGAGATCGTGGAAGAGCATGGTGTTTTTTTGAGTGGGTTATACGTTTGACCCGCATTCTAGCAATGAAGACCTGTTATGGACGCCCCATGCCCCAGTATTTGCAGATTCTATGATAAAGCGCCCTCTCACCGACGCCCTACTTTTGGGGGGGTAGGGGTGGTAAAATTCAGAAGTGTTTCAAACCCAAAGATAATTTGCCAATGTTGACCCCCTATGTAGAAATTGCCGGTCTTGATTTCGCTTATAGCGATCGACCTGTGCTTTCCGGGATCGACATGAGGCTGCCTAAGGGAAAGCTCACGGCGATCATGGGGGGCTCCGGTTGCGGCAAAACGACGCTACTTCGACTGATTGGCGGCCAGTTGCAGCCAAGCCGCGGCAAAATCCGGGTCGCAGGCAGGGATATGACCGGGGTGAGCCAGAAAGAGCTCTACGATATGCGGCGCCGAATGGGCATGCTGTTTCAGTTTGGTGCCTTGTTTACCGACCTTTCGGTCTATGACAATGTCGCTTTTCCCTTGCGCGAACATACCCGTTTGCCGGAATCGGCGATTCGCGATCTGGTGTTATTGAAACTCGAAGCCGTGGGATTGCGCGGTGCCGCCCAGTTGATGCCCGCCGAGCTGTCGGGCGGCATGGCACGTCGGGTAGCGCTGGCACGCTCGGTGGCGCTAGATCCCGAGCTGATTCTGTTTGATGAGCCCTTTACCGGACTGGATCCTATTTCGTTGTCAATTATCGCTACCTTGATTCGTCGGCTGACCGATGCTCTGGGAGCCACGTCGGTGATGGTGACGCATGACGTGCACGAGTCGCTGGCGGTGGTGGATTATGTGTACTTTATGTCGGCCGGCCGCGTGGTGGGTGAAGGCACACCGGGCGAAATCCGGGTGTCGACGGATCCTTATGTTTATCAGTTCGTGCATGCCCAGCCTGACGGCCCGGTGCATTTTCATTACTCGGCATCCGATCTGGATGCGCAGCTACTGGAAAGTGCCTGATGGGTTTGTTTGAGCGATTCTTCTCGACCATTGGTGCCAATACGATTGATCGTGTCTGGCGGTTGGGTTTTGCCGGCCGCTTCTTTCTGGCGATGCTGGCGCAGTCGGCCGAAACTTTCCGGCGGCCACGTCTGTTGCTACGCGAGTTGTTCGCCAGCGGCGTGCTCTCGCTGATCATTATTCTGGTGTCCGGTCTGTTTGTCGGCCTGGTGCTCGGCCTGCAGGGCTACGATACCCTGCAGCGTTATGGTTCGTCCGAGGCGCTGGGTATCCTGGTGGCGCTGTCGCTAGTGCGCGAACTGGGGCCGGTGGTAGCCGGGTTGCTGTTTGCGTCGCGGGGTGGCTCGTCCATTACGGCTGAAGTCGGCCTGATGAAGGCGACCGAGCAGCTGACAGCGATGGATATGATGGCCGTCAACCCGCTGGCGCGCATTATTGCGCCGCGCTTCTGGGGCGGCGTGCTGTCGATGCCCTTACTGGCCGCGCTGTTTACCGCCGCGGGTATTTTTGGCGGTTGGCTGATCGGGGTGGTTTTCATCGGTGTCGATGAAGGTGCGTTCTGGGCGCAGATGCAGGCCAACGTTAATTTCATGGACGATGTGCTTAATGGGCTCATCAAGAG
>VEQK01000044.1 GCA_018883265.1 Rhodocyclaceae bacterium
CCTTGCCGTTGCAATCGGTCGCGCTGATTGGTCGCCAGGACAGCCCTGAGGCGGCAGATTCTATTGCGGCGCTGGCAGGTTTTTTTCGGGCCCAAGGCGTGGCTGTGTTGGTGGAAACCGAGACGGCCATTCAGGCAGAACAATTGCTGGGCAAAGCGGCTTTGGCCGGTGGTCAGTGTGCCGATTTCCAGCAGATTGGGTCCCATGCGGATTTGGCGGTGGTGGTGGGCGGTGATGGCACCATGCTGCACGCAGCGCGCCAACTGGCGCGCTATGACCGGCCCCTGGTAGGGATTAACCAGGGGCGTCTGGGTTTTATGACCGATATTGCCCGCTCCGAGATGATTGAAGCGATGGGGCTGTTGCTGGCTGGCAAGTTTACCCAGGAAGAGCGTTTGCTCCTCGATACCGAAGTCATTTTCGGTGGCGCATCGGCGGCGTGGAAACCACAGGCCAACCTGGCCTTTAACGATGTCGTGATCGACAAGGGGGCTATCGGGCGTTTGATCGAGTTCGAGCTGCGCGTCGATGACGAATTTATTTTCAGTGCGCGGGCGGATGGGTTGATTATCTGCACGCCGACCGGATCAACAGCGTATGCCTTATCGGCGAACGGCCCGATTCTGCACCCCAAGCTGGGGGGGATTGCCCTGGTACCTCTGTGTCCGCACGCTTTGTCGAACCGGCCGATTACCTTGCCCGATACCGCACGCATCGAAGTGAAGCTGGTGCAGGGTGCCAATGCCCGCGCCCACTTTGACGGGCAGGAAACCGTGGATCTGATGCCGGGCGACTCTGTGCGTCTGGTGCGTTCACCGCATCGTGTGCGCTTGTTGCATCCGCCGGGCTACAGTTATTTCGCCATGCTGCGCCAGAAGTTGCATTGGAGCGAGGGGCCGAGTATTCGATCAGGGCAAGCCCACAGCGGTTCGCGATCGACGGGAGCTTGAGCGGATGTTGTGTCGCCTGGTCATTCGTGACTTTGTTTTAGTGGAGTCGCTGGAACTGGATTTTCAGCCCGGCTTTGGTGCGCTTACCGGTGAAACCGGCGCGGGTAAATCGTTACTGATTGATGCATTGGCTTTTGTGTTGGGCGAGCGGGCCGATGCGGGATTGATCCGTTCCGGCACGCAACGCGCCGAAGTAACGGCCGAATTTGATGCGATTCAGAATCCCGAATTTCAGGCATGGTTTGCCGAGCAGGAGATTCCGCTCGAACCGGGTGAAGGCGTCCTGATCCGCCGGGTGCTAGAGGCGGCTGGTCGCTCGCGTGCTTTTGTGAATGGGGTGCCTGTGACTTTGCAACAGGTGCGTGCGGTGGGTGAATGGCTGCTGGATATTCATGGCCAGCACGCGCATCAATCGTTGCTGCGTGTGGATGCTCAACGACAGTTGCTGGATGACTTTGGCCAGTTGCAGAAAGAGGTGGCCGCAGTTGCCGAAAGCTGGCGCACCTGGTCATCGGCGCGGCAGTTGCTGGAAGAGGCCGGCAAACGTTCGGGCGACATTGAAGCGCGACGTGATGCCCTGGCCTGGCAGCTCAAAGCCCTGGCGGAAGTGGCCAATGACGAAGCCGATTGGGGTTGGCAGGCGATGGGCGAAGAACAGAGCCGGCTTGCCAACGCCACGAGCCTGATTGAAATCGTGCAGGGCACGATTGATGCGTTGGGCGAGGGGGATGAACCCTTATTGTCCTTGCTGAGCCGATTGGAGCACCGTCTGAAAGACGGTGCCGGGATGGATGTGCGCCTACAGGAGCCGACCGATCTGCTGCAGGCGGCGCATAACGAATTATCTGAAGCGTTGACGGTGTTGCGTCGGCATCTGGATCGGCTGGATGTGGACCCGGCACGACTGGCTGAAGTCGAACGTCGTATGGGTTTGATGCTGGACCTGGCACGCAAGCATCTTGTCGAACCGGTGGCTTTGCCAGCGTTGTATCGACAGTTACAGCATGACGCCGAGCAGTTGGCCGATGCAACGGATATTGCGGCGCTGGAAGCGCGTGTAGCGACGGCTGCCCAGGCTTATGCCGAAGCCGCAGGGCGATTGACGAAGGGGCGTGAGAAGGCGGCGAAGGCGCTGGGTAAAGGCATTAGCGAGGCCATGCAGGATCTGGCGTTGGGCGGCGGGCAGTGCCGGATTGTGTTGCAGCCTTTCGATGGTGACGGTAGTGCGCATGGCAACGAACGTATCGAGTTTCAGGTCAGTGGGTTAGCCGGTAGCGATTGGCGGCCACTGTCCAAGGTGGTGTCGGGCGGCGAGCTCTCGCGCATCAGCCTGGCGATTCAAGTCGTGACGAGTGCCTGCAGTGCCGTGCCGACGCTGATTTTTGATGAAGTCGATGTCGGTATTGGCGGTGGTGTGGCCGAAGTGGTGGGTCGCTTGCTGGCGAAGCTGGGTGAACGGCGTCAGGTGTTGTGCGTGACGCATTTGCCGCAAGTGGCGGCCTGTGCCGGTTGGCAGTGGCAAGTAAGCAAAGAGAAGTCGGGTAACGCTGGGGGGGTCTTCCGCAGTAAAGTCAGCACCTTGGACGATGCGGCACGGATCGAAGAAATTGCCCGGATGCTCGGTGGCGTGGAAATTACCGCCCGAACCCGGGCGCACGCCGCGGAGATGCTGCGGCTCGAACCCTAAACCTAAATCTGATCCAGGCCCGGTTAGATCCGGCTCTGCAGCCCTTTCTTGGTGGGGCGGTGCGGGCAACCCGAATCAATACATTCGGCATAGAGGCACAGGTCGTGCGCCTGGATGCGAAAGCCCAGGTTTTCTGCGATGGCGGCCTGCTTGCGTTCAATTTCCGGATCGCAGAACTCCACCACGCGATCGCATTGTAGGCAAACCAGATGGTCGTGGTGGTCGCCACGATTGAGTTCGAAGACGGCTTTGCCGGATTCGAAGTTCTGTTTCTGTAGCAGGCCAGCCTGTTCGAACTGCGTCAGGGCGCGATAGACCGTGGCCAGACCAATATCGAGGCCATCGGTGACCAGAATGCGATAGACATCATCCGCCGTCAGGTGCGCATCCCGATGCTTTTCGAAGACCTCGAGAATCTTCATGCGCGGCATCGTGGCTTTGAGTCCGGATTGCTGCAGATCTTTCGGGGAGGGCATAAATGTTTCCTGGGATTCCTGGGGGAGTGACTTCGGATATGATAGCGGCTTTTGCAACGACCTGTTCCGCCCATGCCACTTTTCCGCAGTTGTGCCGCAACGCTTCGCCAGAAGTCTGTTGCCCGATGCGCCGGGCGCTGGGCGTCTGTCGGCGTGCTTGGCTTGGCGTTGAGTGGCCTGAATGGCTGTGCTGTTGAGCGTTATTTTCTGGAATACCGGATTAATGTGCAGCAGGGTAATCTGGTCGAACAGAAGCAAATCGCGCAACTCCGCCCTGGCATGACCCGTGATCAGGTGCGTTATGTGCTGGGGACGCCGTTGCTGCAGGATCCGTTCCACGCGGATCGCTGGGACTATGTGTACCGTTTCGAGAACGGTCAAACCGGCGAAATCACGATGCGTAACATCTTCATGTACTTCAATTCGGCGGGTCTGCTACAGCGCGTCGGAGGCGATGTGGCTGCGGGGCAGCCGGCCGATGTGCAGTTTACGGGCAACCTGGATGCCGATGCGGCGGCCGCCGCCGGTGTGGCCGGGGCGGTGCGGGCCAATGAGCCGCAAGTGATTGACCTCGGCTCGTTGCCAGAAGGTACCGAAGGCCCCGCTGAGGGTTCTGAACCGGAAAGCGATTCATGGTGGTGGCGCTTTATCCACCTCTTCAAGTAAAAGGAAAGATGATGTCTGTACCGGTAAAAATTGCGATCGCGGGCGCTTCGGGCCGTATGGGTCGGATGCTGATCGAAGCGGTGTTGGCGGATCCGGCCACGGCCTTGCATGCCGCGTTTGAGCGTGAGGGCAGCGAATTTGTAGGGCGGGACCCGGGCGAATTTGTGGGGCAATCGACCTCGGTGCGGATCAGTACTGATGCGGCCGCTGGCCTGAAGGGTGCCGATTGCATGATTGATTTCACGCGACCGGAAGCCACGCTGGTGCATTTGCAAGCCTGTAAGGCGGCCGGTGTGGGGATGGTGATCGGGACCACGGGTTTTGAAGAAGACGGTAAGGCGGCGATTGCCGATGCGGCTAAGTCGGTGCCCGTGGTCTTTGCGCCGAACATGAGCGTGGGTGTGAATGTCACCTTCAAGCTGCTGGAAATTGCCGCCGGGATTTTGAACAGCGGTTATGACGTGGAGATTGTCGAAGCCCACCATCGCCACAAAGTCGATGCCCCATCGGGCACGGCCTTGCGTATGGGCGAGGTGGTGGCACAGGGATTGGGCCGCAATCTCAAGGAGGTTGCCGTGTATGGTCGCGAAGGCGTGACCGGCGAGCGCCAGGAAAGCACCATCGGCTTTGCGACCGTGCGTGGCGGCGACATCGTCGGCGATCATGTGGTGATGTTCTGCGGGACCGGCGAACGTGTCGAAATCGGCCATAAGGCCAGCAGCCGTATGCCATATGCATTGGGTAGTGTGCGCGCCGCCAAATTCATGCATGGCCGCGCTAAGGGCTTGTTTGATATGCAGGATGTGCTCGGCCTGCGTGGCTAAGCCGTGTCTGCGGGACCCCTGGGGCACTAGCGCAACGCAGCATTTTTCGCTATAATTCGGCAGCTTAATGTCCTGCATTTGCAGGAATCAAGCGGGAGTACCAGAGAGTTCGCCTTCGGGCGGCGATTTTGGGCTCCCGCTTTGCATGTCTGCCACCCGGAGCCGCTGTGTCCTACGCTGAGTCTGCCTCGTCTAAATCGTCCGCTGCCAAGAGCAGTGTCCCGCTTTGTTCCACCCGGCCGGCAGCGATGCTGGTGTTGGCCGATGGCACGGTGTTTCGCGGAGAGTCGATCGGCGCGGCGGGTCAGACCTCGGGTGAAGTGGTTTTTAACACGGCCTTGAGCGGTTATCAGGAAATTCTCACCGATCCGTCGTATTGCCGTCAGATTGTGACCTTGACCTACCCGCACATCGGTAATGTGGGTTGTAACGATGAAGATTTCGAATCGGGCGACAACTACGCTGCGGGCCTGGTCATTCGCGATCTGCCGCTGGTGGCTTCGAACTGGCGTTCGCAGAGTGATTTGTCATCGTATCTGGTCAAGCACGGTATCGTGGCGATTGCCGGTATCGATACGCGTAAGCTGACCCGTATCCTGCGTGAGAAGGGTGCGCAGGCCGGCTGCATCATCGCGGCTGCCGCCGGTGAAACGCTGGATGAGACCGCGGCTCTGGCCGAAGCCAAGGCGTTCCCCGGCCTGGCCGGTATGGATCTGGCCAAGGAAGTCACCGTCGATAAGTCCTACACCTGGAACCAGGGTGAGTGGACGCTCAAGGGGTATGTCACGGGTCCGACACCCCGTTTCAAGGTTGTCGCTTACGATTTCGGCGTGAAGCGCAATATCCTGCGCATGCTGGCCGAGCGCGGTTGTGATGTGACGGTAGTGCCGGCGCAGACACCGGCGGCCGATGTGCTGGCGATGAATCCGGATGGTGTCTTTTTGTCGAACGGCCCTGGTGATCCGGAGCCCTGCGACTACGCGATTACCGCGATTCGTGAATTCCTCGCGGTGAAGAAACCGGTCTACGGTATCTGCCTGGGTCACCAACTGCTGGCACTGGCTGCCGGTGCCAAGACGGTGAAGATGAAGTTCGGTCACCATGGTGCCAACCACCCGGTGAAGGACGTGGATACCGGTCAGGTGCTGATTACCAGCCAGAACCACGGCTTTGCAGCGGACGCTGAAACGCTGCCGGCCAATGTGCGTGTGACGCACGTCTCACTGTTTGACGGCACGCTCCAGGGCATTGCTCTGACCGATGCCCCGGCCTTCTCGTTCCAGGGACACCCGGAAGCGAGCCCCGGCCCGCACGATGTGAGTTACCTCTTTGACCGATTCATCGATCTGATGTCTCAGCACTCTGCAAAATAATAAGAAGCTGAATCATGCCCAAGCGTACAGACCTTAAAAGCATTCTCATCATCGGTGCCGGCCCGATCGTTATCGGCCAGGCTTGCGAGTTCGACTATTCCGGCGCACAGGCCTGTAAGGCATTGCGCGAAGAAGGCTACAAAGTCATTCTGGTGAACTCGAATCCGGCCACCATCATGACCGACCCGGAAATGGCCGATGTGACCTACATCGAGCCGATTACCTGGCAGGTGGTGGCTCGGATCATCGAAACCGAGCGTCCCGATGCATTGCTGCCAACGATGGGTGGCCAGACGGCGTTGAACTGTGCGCTGGATCTCGCCGCCAATGGCGTGCTGGAAAAGTTCGGTGTTGAACTGATTGGTGCGTCGCGTGAAGCCATCGATAAGGCAGAAGACCGCGAGAAGTTTAAGCAGGCGATGAACAAGATTGGCCTGGGTTCAGCCCGTTCGGCCATCGCCCACTCGATGGAAGAGGCCTATCAGGTGCAGGCCGGTATCGGCTTCCCAACCATCATCCGCCCGTCGTTTACGCTGGGGGGCACCGGTGGCGGTATCGCCTACAACATGGAAGAGTTCGAGACGATCTGTAAGCGTGGTCTTGAAGCGTCGCCGACCAACGAGCTGCTGATTGAAGAATCGCTGCTGGGTTGGAAAGAATATGAAATGGAAGTGGTGCGTGACCGCAAGGACAACTGCATCATCATCTGCTCGATCGAAAACCTGGACCCGATGGGCGTGCATACCGGCGACTCGATCACCGTGGCACCGGCGCAGACGCTGACGGACAAGGAATACCAGATCATGCGTAACGCGTCGATCGCGGTGTTGCGCGAAATTGGTGTCGATACGGGTGGTTCGAACGTGCAGTTCTCGATCAACCCGGATGATGGCCGTATGGTCGTTATCGAAATGAATCCGCGGGTGTCGCGTTCGTCGGCACTAGCTTCCAAGGCGACTGGTTTTCCGATCGCCAAGATTGCGGCCAAGCTGGCTGTCGGTTACACGCTGGACGAATTGGCCAACGAAATTACCGGTGGCAAGACGCCGGCATCGTTCGAGCCATCGATTGACTACGTGGTCACCAAAGTTCCGCGCTTCGCCTTTGAAAAATTCCCGATGGCCGACAACCGCCTGACGACACAGATGAAGTCGGTGGGCGAGGTGATGGCGATTGGTCGTACCTTCCAGGAATCTTTGCAGAAAGCGCTGCGCGGCCTGGAAGTGGGTGTCGATGGCTTTAATCTGAAGTCGGTCGATCCGGAAACCATCGACGAGCAAATCGCCAATGCAACGCCAGACCGCTTGTGGTACGTGGCAGATGCCTTCGGCGTGGGCATGTCCGTCGAGCGTGTCTTTGAGCTGACTAAAATTGACCCGTGGTTCCTGACGCAGATCAAAGAAATTGTGGATCTGGAACTGACGATTGAGCAACGTGCCTTTGATAGCCTGTCGGCGGACGAACTGCGCTATCTCAAGCGCAAGGGCTTCTCGGATCGTCGCTTGGCTTATCTGACCAAGAGCACCGAGCAGGCGGTTCGTGAACGTCGTCATGCACTGGGTGTGCGTCCGGTTTACAAGCGCGTGGATACCTGCGCAGCCGAATTCGCCACCAATACAGCCTACATGTACTCGACCTATGAAGACGAGTGCGAGGCGCAACCGACTGACAAGAAAAAGATCATGGTGCTGGGCGGTGGCCCTAACCGTATTGGTCAGGGTATTGAATTTGATTACTGCTGTGTGCACGCCGCGATGGCGATGCGTGAAGACGGTTACGAGACCATTATGGTCAACTGTAATCCGGAAACGGTCTCGACCGACTACGATACTTCGGATCGTCTGTACTTCGAACCGTTGACGCTGGAAGACGTGCTGGAAGTCGTGGCCATCGAAAAGCCGGTCGGCGTGATCGTGCAGTACGGTGGGCAGACGCCGCTGAAGCTGGCGCTGGCACTCGAAGCCAATGGTGTGCCGATTATCGGCACCTCGCCTGACATGATTGACGCAGCCGAAGATCGTGAACGTTTCCAGAAGCTGTTGCACGAACTGGGCTTGAAGCAGCCGCCGAATCGTACCGCGCGTACGGAAGAGGAAGCGTTACGCATGGCTGAAGAAATCGGCTATCCGCTGGTGGTGCGTCCGTCGTATGTGCTGGGTGGTCGTGCCATGGAAATTGTGCACGAACAGAAAGATCTCGAACGCTATATGCGTGAGGCCGTGAAGGTTTCGAACGATTCGCCGGTGCTGCTGGATCGCTTCCTTAACGATGCCTGCGAAGTTGACGTCGATGCACTGTCGGATGGTAATGAAGTGATTATCGGCGGCGTGATGGAACATATTGAACAAGCGGGCGTTCACTCGGGTGACTCGGCCTGTTCGCTGCCGCCATATTCGCTGGGTAAGCCGGTTCAGGAAGAACTGCGCCGTCAGACCAAGGCCATGGCCAAGGCGCTGAATGTCTGTGGCCTGATGAATGTGCAGTTCGCGATCAAGGATGATCAGGTTTACGTGCTGGAAGTGAACCCGCGCGCCTCGCGCACCGTGCCTTTTGTTTCTAAAGCCACCGGTTTGCAATTGGCCAAGATTGCTGCCCGTTGTATGGCCGGCCAATCGCTGGCTGATCAGGGTGTGACCAAGGAAGTGGTGCCGCCGTATTACTCGGTTAAAGAAGCCGTGTTCCCGTTCGCCAAGTTCCCGGGTGTTGATACCATTCTCGGCCCGGAAATGAAGTCAACGGGCGAAGTGATGGGCGTGGGCAAGACTTTCCCAGAAGCCTTCGTCAAATCGCAAATGGCCAGCAGCGTTAAGCTGCCGAAGAACGGTAAAGTCTTCCTGTCGGTTAAAGACAGCGACAAGGCCAAGGCTGTGGAAATGGCTCGTCAGCTTCACCTGGCGGGCTATCAATTGGTGGCCACACGCGGTACCGCCAAGGCGATTGAAGATGCCGGCGTGCCCGTCGTACGCGTCAATAAAGTGACCGAAGGTCGTCCGCACATTGTGGATATGATCAAGAACGATGAAATCGCGCTGATCATTAATACCGTGGAAGAAAAGCGCCACGCAATTAACGACTCGCGTTCGATTCGCACATCAGGCTTGATGGCGCGTGTCACCATGTACACAACGATCTGGGGTGCCGAGGCTGCTGTGGCCGGTATTCTGGCGGGGGATGCGTTGAAGGTTTACGCCATCCAATCGTTGCACGCACAACTCAATTAATCGTTACTGTTATGTCGAAGGTTCCATTAACCGTTAGAGGCGCTGCATTGCTGCAGGAAGAGTTGCAGCGTCTGAAAACCATTGAGCGCCCTGCGGTGATTGAGGCAATCGCCGAGGCGCGCGCGCACGGTGATCTGTCGGAAAACGCCGAGTACGATGCCGCCAAAGAGAAACAGGGTTTTATCGAAGGCCGTATTCAGGAAGTGGAAGGCAAGTTGAGCCACGCCCAGATCATTGATCCGGCCGCGATGGATGCCGATGGCCGCTGCGTTTTTGGCGCGACGGTGGACCTGGAAGATGCCGGTTCAGGCCAGAGCGTGACGTATCAGATCGTCGGTGAAGACGAAGCCGATATCAAGCAAGGCCGGATTTCTTTTGCGTCACCGCTGGCGCGGGCGCTTATCGGCAAATTTGCCGGTGATGTGGTGCAGGTGCAGACGCCCGGCGGTCAGCGCGAATACGAGATGATCGACGTCCGCTACGTTTGATCAGTTGTTCTGGAAGTTGCGCTTGAGCTGGCGGGGTGCCTTGCGGCGCCCTGTGGCCTTGCCCGATTTGTCGGCTTTGACCTCGAGCTTGGGTCGCCAGACCACCAGCAGTTTGCCGATGTGCTGTACGGCAGCCGCCCCCAGGTTTTTGCAGATATCGGCCAGATACCCTTCGCGCAGGTCGCGCTCATCGCTGGCGACACGGATCTTGATCAGGCCGTGGACGTTGAGCGAATGGTCGATTTCCTTGAGCACGCTGGGTGACAAACCGTTATCGGCGATGGTCACCACCGGGTTGAGGCTATGCGCCTCCGCCTTGAGTTCGCGGCGTTGCGCGGTGCTAATGGGCAGTTCGCCGGTAGCAGGCGCTTCAGGGGTGTTGTCGGCAATCAGTTGGGCAAGTCGGTCAGCGGTCATAATGAATGGCAAGTCAGGGCAGTAAACACGGATAATGCAAGGCTGGCATTGTACGCCAGGCATCGCAAAAGCAGACAGAAGCAGATAGAACTATGGCAAGAACCAAAACGAGCAAGGCATGGATGCGTGAGCACGTGAACGACCCCTGGGTGCAACGTGCCAAGGCGGAAGGCTGGCGTTCGCGCGCGGCCTTTAAGCTCATGGAGGTGGACGATAAGGACAAACTAATCCGTCGGGGCGGCATTGTTGTCGATCTGGGTTGCACGCCGGGCGGTTGGTCGCAGGTGGCCCGTAAGCGCCTGGGCACGACTGGACGGGTGATTGGGCTGGATCTGCTGCCACTGGATCCGCTATTGCCGGGCGTGGAGTTCCTGCAAGGAGACTTTCACGATGAGGCCGTCCTGAAGCAGGTTGAAGCGATGTTACATGGTGCCAAGGTGGACCTTGTGCTTTCCGATATGGCCCCCAATATGTCCGGTATTCCCATGTCTGATCAGGCGCGTTCGATCCACCTGGCTGAATTGGCGCTGGATTTTGCCGCCAATCACCTGCAGCCGCAGGGGGCGTTTCTGGTCAAGGTGTTCCAGGGCTCGGGCTTTGCGGAATACGTGGTGGCGATGCGGCAGGTTTTTCGCAAGGTCGTTACCCGTAAACCGGAGGCATCGCGTGGCCGCAGCAGCGAACTGTATCTTCTGGGCGTGGGATTGAAGGGTTGATCGTTGCTTTATCCCTTGAGGTGCTGTGGGCTTAAGCATAGACCAAGGTTGAATGCCGGAGTCAGGTTAGAATAGAACATCAGTTTCACTTTTTGAGCAGAAAGCCATCGTGAATAACAATATGTTTCGCAACGTTGCCATCTGGGTAGTCATCGGCCTTGTGCTGATGACGGTGTTTAACCAGTTCAACAATAAGCAAGCCACCCAGAACGCGGTCGAGTACTCCCAGTTCATCGAAGAGGTGAAGGACGGGAAGATTACCAAGGTCGTTATGGAAGGCCGCACGCTGAAAGCAACGACAACCGATGGTAAGAAAATTACCTCCTACGCGCCGCCCGACATCTGGTTGGTATCTGATTTGCTGAAGAGCGGCGTCAAGATCGAAGCCAAGCCGGAAGAGGAGCCGTCGATGCTGATGAATATCTTCGTCAGCTGGTTCCCGATGCTGCTGCTGATTGGCGTCTGGATTTTCTTTATGCGCCAGATGCAGGGTGGCGGTGCCAAAGGCGGTGGTCCATTCTCCTTTGGTAAGAGCAAGGCACGCATGATGGATCAGGCACAGAACACCGTGACTTTTGCCGATGTCGCCGGTTGCGATGAAGCCAAGGAAGAAGTGCAGGAGTTGGTCGACTTCCTGAAGGACCCGACCAAGTTCCAGAAACTGGGCGGCCGTATCCCGCGCGGGGTGCTGATGGTGGGTAGCCCCGGTACCGGTAAAACACTGCTGGCCAAGGCGATTGCCGGTGAGGCCAAAGTGCCGTTCTTCTCGATTTCCGGTTCCGACTTCGTTGAGATGTTCGTCGGCGTGGGCGCTGCCCGTGTACGCGATATGTTCGAACAGGCCAAGAAGCAGTCGCCCTGTATTATCTTTATCGATGAAATCGATGCGGTCGGCCGCCATCGTGGCGCCGGTCTGGGCGGCGGCAACGACGAGCGCGAACAAACGCTGAATCAGATGCTGGTTGAGATGGATGGTTTTGAAGGTAGCCAGGGCGTGATCGTGATCGCTGCGACCAACCGTCCGGATATTCTGGATCCGGCCTTGCTGCGTCCGGGTCGCTTCGACCGTCAGGTCGTGGTGCCACTGCCGGATATTCGTGGTCGCGAAGAAATCATCAAGGTGCACATGCGTAAAGTGCCGGTTGCGCCGGATATCAAAGCCGACATTCTGGCGCGTGGTACGCCGGGTTTTTCGGGTGCCGATCTGGCCAATCTGGTGAATGAAGCTGCGTTGTTTGCCGCACGTTTCAATAAACGCCTGGTCGATATGGAAGACTTCGAAAAGGCTAAAGACAAGATCATGATGGGTGCCGAGCGTCGCAGCATGGTCATGAGCGAGGACGAAAAGCGCAATACGGCGTATCACGAGTCGGGCCACGCCGTGGTCGCCAAACTCCTGCCGAAATCGGACCCGGTGCACAAAGTGACGATCATTCCTCGTGGTCGTGCACTGGGTGTCACCATGCAACTGCCGGAGCAGGATCGCTATGCTTATGATCGCGGTTACCTGATGGATCGCATTGCCGTGTTGTTTGGCGGCCGCGTGGCTGAGGAACTGTTCATGCACCAGATGACGACTGGTGCGTCCAACGACTTCGAGCGTGCCACGTCAATGGCGCGCGATATGGTGACGCGTTACGGCATGTCGGATCTGGGCCCCATGGTCTACGGCGAGAACGAAGGCGAGGTCTTCCTCGGCCGTTCGGTCACGACGCATAAGGCCGTGTCGGAAGCGACGATGCAGAAGGTCGACGCCGAGATTCGTCGCATTATTGACGAGCAGTATGCACTGGCGCGCCGCTTGCTCGATGAAAACCGGGATAAGGTGGAAGCCATGACCCAGGCGCTGCTGGAATGGGAAACCATTGATGCCGAGCAGATTAATGACATCATGGCTGGCAAGTCGCCACGTCCGCCCCAGCCGCCGGGCTCGGCGAATACGCCGTCGGCTCCGGCCACCGAGGGCGCTCCGGGCGCAGCCGCTGCGGCCTGAATGGTGCCGTGAAGCCCCGAGGCCTTGAGGCCGACCTTAGGGTCGGCCTTTTTACATGACTATGCCTGAACATTCCTTGCGCTGCGGATCCCATACGCTGACCTGGTCACCCGGTCGGCCGCTGGTCATGGGTATTGTGAATGTGACGCCGGATTCTTTTTCCGGGGATGGACTGCATCAACGGGTGGATGCTGCCTTTGATCAGGCGATGCGCATGATGGCCTCGGGGGCAGACCTGCTCGATGTCGGGGCCGAATCCACCCGCCCTGGCGCTCAACCGGTGGGCGCCCAGGAAGAACTGGATCGTTTGCTGCCACTGCTGGAGAGGCTGGTGGTCGCTGGTGTACCGGTTTCTGTGGATACCGTGAAGGCCCAAGTGATGGCCGAGTCGCTTCGTTTGGGCGTGGGCATGATTAATGACGTGACGGCCCTGGCCGATCCGGCAGCGGCGGCCGTACTGGCACCACAGACGGATGTGGCCGTTTGTTTGATGCATATGCAGGGTGAGCCCCGTTCGATGCAGGCCGCTCCCCAATATGGGGATGTGGCTGCCGAAGTGGCCGATTTTTTACAACGCGCCGAAACCGCTGCTGTGCGTGCCGGTATTGATCGCACGCGACTGCTGCTTGATCCCGGATTTGGTTTTGGCAAGAGCTTTGCGCATAATCAGCAATTATTCCGGGCGTTGCCCGATCTGGTGAAGCTGGGGTTGCCCGTGCTGGTGGGTGTTTCGCGTAAGACCATGATCGGGCATATCCTGGATAAACCAGTGGGCGAGCGTGCGGTCGGTAGCGTTGCGGCAGCACTACTTGCGGCACAATATGGTGCGGCAATGGTGCGGGTACATGATGTCTCCGAAACCGTTGATGCGCTCAAGGTGTTGCAAGCACTGGGTTGATGGGTGGGGCTTTAGGATCTTCAGGAGCAGGGTGGCATGAGTCGTAAATATTTCGGTACGGATGGTGTGCGCGGTCGGGTGGGGCAATATCCGATTACGCCTGACTTTGTCCTGCGTTTAGGCTATGCCGCTGGCCGCGTC
>VEQK01000045.1 GCA_018883265.1 Rhodocyclaceae bacterium
CAAAACCCCGGTTTGAACCTCACCAGAGCCCAGGTCAAACTGGAAATGTTTGCAACAGCAGGTATGCGCACTGAAGACGAGCGCAACGGTGGCAGTCATAGCACCGCTGCGATTGAACAGTACTACGGGCAGATGAAGGCCTATGTTGCCCAGTGGGGTTACAGCACGGGCGAGTTTAAGACCATCAATGGCAACAGCGAAGAAGGCGTCTGGACCTGGATTAATCTGAACGACTATTACTTCAATGCATTTGGCGGCAATCCGGCAAAGAGCGCGCTTCAACAGGCACCCGTGGGCGATTTTGAGGTGGGTGGTTCGTCGATGCAAATCGCCTTCCCGACGGGTCAGATCGCCAGTGATGCCGCCAATGTCTATCGCGTATCCATTAACGGGCGGAGTTTTAATGTCTACAGTAAAACTTTCCTGGGGCTGGGCGGCGATGATACACGCAAGTATGTGAAAGCCTTTAACTACAACCAGCAGGATGGCGCAGCCAATTGTTATGCGGTGGAGGCTACCGTTAACAACACCAAAGAAAGTAGTGGGGTGCAGCTTTACCCGAGCAATCAGGTGACGAGCGTTTATCCATTCCCCACTAATGCGGGGGTGTTGACGGTTCCCTGGACTACGTTGGTAGCTTCGTCTCTGAATCTCAATGCAGCTGCTGGCTATAACTTCGATGGCTGCTCCGGCAAATACAATACGATTGCCAGTCAGGTAACTGCATTGAACCGCAACCGCTACGGGACTTTCAATGAGGGGGCGATTGCCACCATTGATTCATTCAAGGCTGCGCTTCAGAACAGCATGGCGCCTTTTGTCGGGATTGATAATTTTTATTACACGGCGGCTGATCTGAAATATGCGCCGGCGACGGGCTTTCAGGCGATTGAATTTAAGACGAAGCTGCTCAATTACTGTGGCAAGAAGGTTGCTATAGACAGCAAGTTTGCACAGGATGTCTGCCCGAATGGAACGTACATGTACGATTATCTTTTTGGCGCCAACGGCCTGTTTAAAAATAGTACGGCGACTTTTGCCGGGGTGCTCAGCCCCAGAGACAACGGAGATACAGTGCTGACCTGGACCCGAGGCTACCTGCTTCAGAAGTATTCTAGGTGAATGCTAATGGGAACTTTTCTGAGCTCTATCTGGGCTTTGTAGCATGACACACCCAATTTCTGACAGCCTCTGGTATGCCATTCTTGCAATGGATGCCTATGGTCGCGGTTATGATGCCATGCGCCCCGTTTTGTCGGATGCCATCGGCACAAAGCTTGGCAACGCTACCGTCATCGGTTCGGCTGGCGATGCCACGGCTCAGAAAGACGGTTTCTATGCGATTGCCTACGAACTTGATGGTCAAAAGATCATTGTCTACCGCGGTACCGATGACCCATCGATTTTTAGTCGGTCAAGCGATCTATGGAATGGCTGGGTTCAAGGTGCAGGAATTATCAGCACGCAGTCTGAAGATGCGATTCGGTTTTACGAACGCATAGCAGGCCAATCCGTTTTTAAGGAAAACCCGGGCGTTGTGACGACCGGGCATTCTCTGGGTGGTGGCCTTGCCGGGTACATAGGTGCTTTGTCGAACGGTGAGGCCTACGTTTACGATGCCATGCCCTTCGGCGCGGCATCCATCACCCGGGTGATCAAGGAGCAGATTGAGCAGGCCAACTGGGTTACGGGGCCAGCTGAGCTGACGGCCTTTTTAACAACCCAGCTCTCACGGTTTGTGCTGATGCCCGATGCCGATAAGGTGAACTACATTTCTGTTGATGGCGAAGTGCTTGGCGGCGTCAGGCTGGCCGCCTTAACCCTCGGTGCTGCGCTGGAGATCGGCGTCGCGACGGCATTGATTGCAGGTCACCCTGCTTATGCGCTCACTGCAGCCGCCAACGGATTGCTGGCAGGGCCATGGGCCCTGGCTGTCAGCCTGGAGGGGTCTGAGAGCACGCTGGATCCTGTGGCAAAAACTTTGGGTGCCGTTGATCTGCATTCGCCGGGCTTATTAGCGCTCCTGCAGTATGCCAAGGATAACAATCACACCGATTGGTACACGATAGCAGATCCTTTGTTGTCGGGCTGGTTCAACCCCGATAACAGGATTCCTCAGTCTATTGGTCTAGTCGATAACGATGAGATGATTGGAATGATCGTTTACTCTGCATTAGATAGCGGAGAAACGCCCTTTGGCACGGTAGCCATCAAGGCGCTGTTTGATGATGCGAACCAGTTAGGCAGCCTCTTTGGCCAATCGGATCTGCTGCAAGGCCTCAATCAGGCGTCAGTAAAAACCGCGCTTGCCTCTATGATTAGCGGATATGCGGGCTATCTCGCATCGCAAAAGTCAAACGAAGCGCAGTTCGCAAACGGCATGATCAGCCTCGATACAACGAACAAAAAGCTGATCATTGATCTTACCGATACTGATATCGCGGATGAAATTGCGCTCAAGGCTGACATGATTAATGGTCTGGCGCAGGGCTACAAACTGCCCTATGAAGTGCGTCATGTCGATTACATTCTGACCGAGTACGCAGAATCAACGCTGCCGATCGTGGCGCCGGACTGGCTTACCTTTACTGATGGCACGATGATCGTCGGTTCAGGTCTTGTTAATGACATGACCGGTAGCATTGGTGATGACTACATCCTCTGTGCGAATCATTCTGTCGATACGGTGAATGGCTTGGCAGGAACCGATACGGTGGTCTATACCGGTAACAAGGCTGATTACGAGATCGTCCGGACGGAGAGTGGTTTTACGGTGACCGAACTCATGTCGGCGAATAGAGTCACTGATTTTCTCAGCAACATTGAAGCGATCAAGTTTTCTGACGGTAGTTGGATGTATACGGCCACCGAATCTGCCGAGCATAGAGAAATCTACGGGTACTACGATACAGTACTGAACAGGGCGCCAACCGAAGATGAGTTTGATTTCTGGATCAACGCCGTCGATTCTGGTCGGGTGGCCCTTGGGGAGGTCGTTGATAGTCTGCTTCAGTCAGAAGAGTTTACAGAAACCGCACCCATGAATTCTCTTGAAATTGCCACGTTGCTCCTAACGAACGCTTTTGAGGCCCCGCCCTATGTGGCCTCGGTAGAGCGTTGGGCGGGCTATTTGAATCAGGGCCATACCGAAGCCGAGGTCGTCATAGAACTCGGCAGACTATCCCAACAGGTGGTGACAACAGGGCATATAGAAAATGGATATTGGTTGGTTTAGTGATTTAAAACCGGCGATGAAAACGAATAAACACGTATTCGGGTTTCTGCTTGGTTTTTTTGCAACGTTGTGTCATGCCGAAGCGCCGAGAAAGCACTACTACACCGATATACCCGGCGTCGAAGCGCAGGTCTTAATCAAAACCACCCAAGCATGGAACGGCACGACGTTGCCAGGTTACGGTGACGGGCAGCCCGAAATCAGTATTGTCCGCTATCGATTCGAGCCGGGGTCCTCGCTCCCGATGCACATGCACCCGGTGATTAATGCAGGTGTACTGCTCAAGGGTGAGTTAACCGTCTTCACCAAGTCAGGTGACAAGGTCCATTTAAAAGCCGGAGAGCCCCTGGTTGAATTGTTCAAGGAGTGGCATTACGGGTTAAATCCTGGATCTGAACCTGTAGATTTAATTGTTGTTTACGCTGGAACCGTGGGAACGCCCCTCGTTATCCGCGAGCAGTAGCGACTGACTTACTGTCTAAGGCGGCGTTTCAGGATCAGGCCGCTGACTTTGTTTGTCAGATCCGTGAGCGAAGGATCCACCGTCTAAATTGGGCAAGCAGGCTGCTGACGCTAAAGCAGAAGGCAAAGAATAGTCCCATGGCTAAAAGATAGACAGGGATCATGTATTTGGGATCGGTCGCGTTGATCACGCTGTTGCTACGTCCGACGAGCTCATCGACACCGACCAGAGACGATACGCTGGAGGCCAGGGTGGTGACTAGGAAAGCGCCGATCCAATTAGGAATGAATAGCATGGCTGCGTGATGATCCCCTTTTCGCCAATTTTCGATTGCGGCATAAAGGTTCCAGGCAGTGAAACCCAGCGGGGAACTGGCGAGGGCCAGGCTGGCCTTGAATGTCGGCGTTAATGGAATGGTCAGACCTTCTATCGGTGTCCACTGGTTCGGCAGCAGCGTTGCCAGATAAAAAAGAATGACCAGTGTGGGAACATTGCGAAAGAATGATGTCGTGGCGCTAACTGAAACCTGAACGGTCTTTTTCTTGGAGAACTTCAATAGGGCCAGAGTGGCGCCCAGAACAGTACCAATCGCCATGGCCGATAGGGCGATGGTGATGTTCTTAAGAAAGCCGCCCAGCAGATAAGGCAACCAGGCGAAGAGTGTTTGTAAGGTTTCCATTAGTTCGTCGCCTGACTGGCACGCATTAGACGCCGCTCTGCCCAGAACAACATGGCCAACCAGAAAGCCGACAAAATATAGAAGACAAAGAGCAGCAAATTCATCATGGTGTCCACGTTGCCCTGATCGGCAATGATGGCAATCGTGGCCGTTAATAATTCAGGCACGGCGATGGCTGACGCGATGGTCGTCGCTTTGGTCAGGTTATTGATGGCGGTGCGGATGCCAATGGCGGCGTGCTCGAAAAGACTGGGCAGGTTGGTCAACGTTAACTGGAAGTCCGGATTGCTTTTCTGTTTGAGTTTGGCCGATTCAAGCAGAGAGAAGACAATCATCCCGCCGTGGTAGAAGCTGAGCGCCAGGACTGCCACCAGAAAGGGTGATAGCGTGATATTAAAACTGGCATGCATCAGACCACCCAGGCCAAAAAACACCAGATACATTTGCAGTAATGGTGGCGTCATACGCGCAAAATTTGCAAAGAACTTAATGACGGCGACGGATACGACCGAACCTGTCAGAATGCGTTTTGCACCCCAGTAGCCAAGGCCCAGCGCACCGAGAATCGATAGTGCCGAAAGCGCCAGAGTCCATAAAGCGCCAAAAAAATACCGCTGTGCGTCAAACGGGTCATAGATAATTGACAGCGGCAGACCGAGCGTCTCTTTGACCCATAACCCCAAGCCCTTGATGCCTGAAGCCTGTTCAGAGGTGATGAATGCCTGGTTACGGCATTCAACAGGCCAGTGCCCTTTAGAGTCACGGACGCAGACGTATCGACCATGAGCATCCTTCTGGCTCCAGAGGGTATGGGCTTCTTGTAAGAACTGGGTCGGCTGCAGACCCCAGGTGGATTCCAGAGAAATGAGCGTGCGATCACGGTGCCATTGGGCGACCATGTCTCCGATGTACCGTTCAAGCTCGGTGCCTTTTTCTGCTCGATTGATATAGATGGCCCAGGGTGCCTTCAGGGTGGGTGGCAGGGTGACAATGTAATCCGACCATTCGGGTTGTTTGACCAGATATTGCAGGGCAGAGTGGGTATATAGAAATCCTGCACAGCGCTGGTCGCGTAACGCCAGTTCGGCATCTCGCATGTTGCGGTACATCTGCAACTCGATGATATGCCGTTGCGAAATCGGTTTGTTGAAATAGGCACCCTGCAGGGCACAGAGCGTCTGACCGCGAATATCGGACCAGTCTTTGGCTTTGCTGCCTCGGGGCAGCAGCACATTGACGCTTTCGGCGTAGTAGTTCGGTTCAATGGCGGTCGCAATGGATCGACGTTCTTTGGTGTCGGCTGCCGTTGCCAGAAGAATATCAATGTTGCCTTGTTCCAGTCGTTGAAACCGGTTTTCAGCAGAAACCCCTTTGGTGACCAAACGAACGCCCAATCCGTCCGCCAGTTTTTGCGCCAACTCGATCTCCATGCCTACCGATTTGCCGGTGGCGTCAACCGAGCCAAAAGGCGCCAGGTCGGTTTTGACGCCAACCACAACTTCGCCCCGCGCCCGGATAGCCTCCAGGGTCGGGCTTTTGATGAATGGAGAATCGGCAGCCAGGACGAGGTTGCATTCAAAGCAGAGGCTGATCAGAGCCAGTAATGCCCCGAAGAGCCGGTTGCGTCGCAACTGAGTCATTTGGCCGCAGCCACTTGGTTGAGCTTGCTCTGGAGTACTTGCTGAAGATGCGAGCGCACCAGGGGGGCTGCCAGCGGCGAGCTTGTTTTGTGCATATCCGTTACCGAGGCGCCCGGAGGGATATAGATCCGTTCTGAAATGGCAATCCGTTCACCGGTATCGAATCCGTCATCCACTCTGTGCAGGGTGAGTACACAAAAGTCGGCGTTGTCCTGAATGAGGTGTTTGAAGGGGTTGCCGCCGGCATAGCGCGACGGCCAGCCGGCATTATCGCTCGGATGAAGATTAAAAAAACCGGCTGCCGGATAGTTATAGAGACGCGGGTCGATGCGCTGGCCGAACGTGGCCATAATGCAGTAGTCGGGTCGCCATTCTTGCTCGAATATCTCGTAGAACTCCGGGGTTTTTACCCGCCCGGTGAAAACCGGTACGTTATGGCGTTTGGCAAGATCCTGAACCATGGTCGCTTCAACCACCGTGTGGGGGTATTGCCAGACCCGTTTGTCACGACTGATAAACGTAGATCGCGGATCGTCGGTCGCGACACCGACTAGGTGCAGTTTTTCATGCAGAGGTCCATCCAGAATTTCATTAAGGACATGAAACCCCCGGTAGTAACTACCAAAGAGCGCGATTCTGAGTTTGTTGGAACAGGCTGTCACGGGAGCGGTCTTGGTAGAAAGCGTAATTGAGCAATTCAATGCGGAGTTCATTATAATCAAACAACTCGTTAATGAATGTTAAGCGCATGAAAAACAAGAAAGATATTTTGCATCCGGACCATCTGGAGCATGTTAGGGAAATCGCTCAGGATGAGTTGCGCGCGATCAGGATCATGCTGTTAAACCAGTGGCACTGGGTGTTGCTTTCTTTGTTGGGGCTGATCGTTCTGCTGTACTTCTTTAACCCGTTACCGCCATCGAAGATTGTGCTGGCGAGTGGGCAGGCTAATTCATCACTCGAGGTTTGGGCAAAACGGTATCAGCAATATTTTCTGGACGCGGGCGTTAATCTTGAACTGGTGCCAACCAAGGGTGCGCAGGAAAATATCGAACTCATCAATCAGCAAAAGGTGCATGCTGCATTATCTCAGGGGGGGATGCCGGTTAGTCGCGAGGGCATTTATTCGTTAGGCAGCATTGGTTTTATGCCGCTCTGGCTGTTTTACCGCACCGATGGTTTTGATGATCCCAATCAATTTCTCGAGAAGAAAAAGATTTCGGTTAACGTGCCGGGTAGTGGCACCCATCGGCTCATAGAAACGATCCTGGCTCAGCATGAGCTAAAAATTGGTCAACAGTCCAACTTCATCGAGCTGCCATCGGTGCCGAGTGTTAAAGAATTGTTAGCCGGAAAAATCGATGCTGTCGCTCTTGTGGCGGGTATGGAGTCCGGCAACGTACAAAGTATCCTGAAAGACCCGTCGATTAAGATTTACGACTTCGGCATGGCGCGTGCGTACGAAAAGCATCTGGACTTTATCGAAGTAGTCAATGTGCCGCGTGGCGCTATCGATATGAAGCCAATCACGCCGCAAAAAGATGTAGCGATGCCGGCAACGACTACGGTACTTCTGGTTGATGAGGATCTGCATCCGGCGATCCAGTACCTGTTTCTTAAAGCTTCAAAAGATCTGAATAAAGAGTACAAACCCTTCTTCAACCGACCGGGTGGCTTCCCGGCCTACCTTGACCCCACCGTCCCCGAAAGTGAAATTGCCGAGCGTTTTTATGAACACGGCCTGTTTCCCCTGGATCGCTTTGTACCATTCTGGCTTGCCAGCTTTCTGGATCGTGCCTGGTTCTACCTGGTTGCAGCGCTGGCGGTCGTCTACCCCCTGATGCGTATTTCGCCGCAGTACCGGCTGGTGGATTTCAAACTTTCACTGGATCGTGCCTATGCAGTCCTCAAAAGTATCGAAAAAGAGGTCGAACGATCGCATGCAATTGTCGAACTTGAGGCCCAGTCAGATGCTTTGAATCAATTGATACACTCGACCAAAAAACTCTGGGTGCCTATCGGGTGTAAGGAATCCTACTTCCAGCTCATGCAAAACATCGGGATTGTAGAGGCTGAAATAGCAAAAAAACTCGAAGAGGCACGCTCGGCCGAGTGATAAATTTTTTTTGCATCGAAGCCCGCCCCCTGGGTCGAGACTTTTTCGTATACTTCACCCCTTGGTGGAGAGGCTTCAGGAGCTTGTCACCGGTTTAAATCATTTAGTTTCTTGGAGTAGGCATGCAACTTCTTAAAATTTTTCTGGTGAGCGGTATTGTTCTGGCATCTAACCTCGCTATGGCCGCAACAAAAATTGTGGTGAGCCACCCTGAAGTTGAAGCACCGACTTATATTGATCATGGCAAGCCCGGCCAGTCGATTGGTGATATCCGGATCTGGCAATTTGATGCAAAAGCCAATGATGGGACGGCTGTCACGACCGACTGGATTCTCACCACAACCGGTGTCTCAGTTGATACTGGTATGGAGCATCGCATCACCTCGGCCGTATTTTCATTTGGTGATGGCACCAAAGACCAAATCGTGATTCAGGGGGTTGCCCAGTATCCAAGTGTTAAGGCGACATTAGATCAGTCCACTCCGACGCGACGTGCAGTAACGGGGGGCACGGGCAAGTTTGCCGGTGTGGGGGGGTGGGTTGAGACAACGCATTTGCCCAATGGCGGCGGCTGGACTCATACACTGTATTTGAAATAAGTTTGCCTGAATCCGGCAGGTAATACCAAACCTGCTAAAGCAGGGGCTGCTGACCAAAGATCCGTCGCCGAGCCCCTGTGTCCGGTTCAACCTCCCAGCAGTAGCCGGTCCTGGCTTTAATAATCAGCTTATCGCCCTTGATCCACGCATCCATGGCCCCTGGAACCGAAATTTGTCGCAATGCGCCACAGTCCGGCTTGACCAGAAAGATTGATTCTTCTCGGGGAGAGATACGCTGGATGATCCACTTCATGGCGCAAATAATGACAAAATTTACGAACCCCTATCTTACGCCTTTGTCATATTAAGCCTATGAATTTTTTGCAGATCGTTAGTTTTTGTAAAAAATGTTGCGCTGCAACAAAAGAGGGCTATAATGTCCGTATCAAAACATTTTTTCTCAAAGGAAACGACCATGGCTAAGACCCCGAACCTCCCGAATGTTGAAGAACTGGCTGCGGCTAACGCTGCTGCGATCAGCAACCTGGAAACTGTTGCTAACACGGCGCTTGAAGCTATCGAAAGCCTAGCTGCCCTGAATCTGAACTTTGCCCGCGAATCGCTGAACAACGGTTCGAAGCGCGCCAATGCCGCTCTCAAGCTGAAGAGCCCGCAAGACATCGCTGCCTTTGGTGCAGAATCGGTTCAGCCGGGTGTTGAGTCGGTTGTTGCTTACAGCCGCTCGGTTTATGACATCGCCAATGGCGCTGCTGCAGAAATCACCGGTATGCTCAAGAAGCAATTCGACGACATGGCCAAGAAAGTACAGGCCGCAGCCGTTGCTGGTGCTCAATCGGCACCGTTCGGTTCGGATGTTGCCTTGGCTGCCGTGAAGCAGGCCGTTGATGCCGGTAACGCGGCCTACGCTGATCTGACCAAGAAGGTTCAGGAAGCGGCTGCCATCGCCCAAGCCAACGTTGCCAAGGCAACCGAAGCGGCTGTTAAGGCGACCAAGGGTAAGTAATTCGCTTCAAGCAACAAGCGGTCTCTCAAGGGCCGCTTCCAAGAAAGCCTGGGACATGTCCCAGGCTTTCTTTTTGGCAGGTATGGCTTCAGAAGGCTAGAATGCCAAAACACCTCATCAGACTGGAGCTAACTCATGAACAATCTGATTTTCCTAATGGCAGGTTGCAGCCTTGCTTTTGCTGCGAACGCTGATGTTCTTGAGTAAAGCAGTCAAATAAATCGTGGTGACAAAACCCATGTCTCCCCTCCAACCCAGGGAAACCTCGATCGAAGTTGAGGACGGCTTTAGAGTCTGGGCGATGGAGCTTGGCGGCGGTTCTGTTGATGACCGCCCTGCGCTCCTCGTTCTTCATGGCGGGCCGGGAGGCACGCATGAATATTTAAGCAATCTCGCCGCGCTCGCCAGTGAATCGCAGCGCGTGGTTTTCTATGATCAACTTGGCTGTGGAAAATCCGATCAGCCCGATGATCCCGGGCGATGGAAAATTCCTCGCTTTGTGCAAGAGCTGGCGACCGTCAGGAAAGTGCTCCATCTCGAGGAAGTCATTATTCTTGGGCAGTCCTGGGGTGGCATGCTGGCCATTGAATATCTGCTGACCAAACCCGAAGGCGTTCGGGGTCTTATTCTTTCGAATTCGTTATCCAGTGCTCCGATCTTTGCCTCCGAGCTCTTGAGGCTAAAAAACGAACTGCCGACGCCGATCAAAACTGCTCTTAAACAGAATGAGTCGAATGGCACCCTGGATAGTGAGGCTTACAAAAAAGCGGTCGAGGCATTCTATAGCCGACATATTCTTCGCATGGATCCGCTGCCTGAACAGCTGCTTGAGGCGCTTAACTCAGAGAATCAGGTCTATCAGGTCATGTGGGGGAGCAATGAATTTAACTTCACAGGCAACCTGAAAGACTGGGATCGTAGCAAGGATCTGTCCAGGATCGAGTTGCCAACCCTGATCATTTCGGGTGAATTTGATGAGTCAACACCGCTTGTGAATGAGGCTTTGCAGAAGGGACTTAAAAACTCCGAGTGGATTCTTATGCCCGGCTGCTCGCATTTGCCGAACCTGGAAAACCCGGAGGCATATCTTCAGCACATCCGTCTTTTCCTCCATCGGATATCGAAGAGCCAATAATGGGTCAGGTCTTGTTCTGTATCAGAGGCGCCCTGCTTGAAACGGGTGAGGCGTGACCAGGAAACTGAAACTGCAGCATTGGTTTCCCAGGGATCGCCTGGAGACATTAACGGATGGCATCTACGCCGTTGCGTTGACGCTACTTGTTTTGAACTTGAAGCTTCCCACAGATCAACTGGGTGCGGGGAGGCTTTCGGAGGCACTGCTCAATCAGCTGCCCAATTTACTGACCTGGCTGCTGAGTTTCTGGGTGATCCTCATCTATTGGGAAGCGCAGGTTCGGCTCAGTCGACTTGTTGAACAAGTCGATCAGACAGTGCTGCGATTAGATTATGTGCATCTGGGCCTAATCAGTCTTTTGCCATTCTCGACTTCCCTGGTTGGCCTGGATCAGGATCAACGTTTGGCGGTACTCATCTACACTGGAAACTTATGGCTGATTTCAGCCTTGTCCGTGGCAAAGATCAGGCACAGCCAAGAAATTGATCAAAATGTTGCAGCAAATCACGAGTTTATTGAAATGGCCTATGCCGCCAAGCTCATGTTGGTCGCGATGACTGCCGCGTTATTACTCGCTTATGTGTTGCCAGGCTGGAACCTGTGTCTGCTATTGCTACCCAAGTTTTTTTCCAACAAGCCCCGGTAATTGATCGAGGCTTCAGAAAATGACGTTATGTGCCATCGTTCTTAGCAAAATTCCGACACAGGCGCCCAACGCAGCGATCTTCCATACCTTCGCGACCCGGAGGCTTGCCGAAATAAAAATTGCCACACCGGCGACATCAAAGGGATGCATCAACCATCCCGCACTCTGGTTGATCAGCGTTGACGTTGCATCACCTATTTTCAGCATATCATCCATGACCCCCATCATCGCCGTGCCGCCAGCGAGATATTTGGTGAATGTTGGAAGCACGAGGTGCGGATTAATATTGGCAAGCGTTAAAGGCCCGTGTAGTAACGAAGTTAGCCAATCAATGACGCCAAAATTTTTGAAAATTTGAACGGCAACCATAGAAAGCACAAGCATCGGGATAGAGCTTAAGGTGATCTTGAAGGCTTCGGCCCCGGCTCGGTTTATGACATCAAGGACGCCTTTCGCATCGTCGGCAACCGGGTGATGCATGGTCTCATCGATGGCGCGTTCAGCATTAGATAGATTTCGGCCGAACAGGTAAAAGGTTGATGCAGAGGCAATCAATCCCCCAACCATGGAAATCAGAAGCGTCCAACCAAAATGGAGGCCCATCGATGTCATGGGGAAAAGCACATTGGCCTGTGCCATGCTAAGCACCATGGCCAGGCTGGCAGCGATATGTCGGTCAGAAACACCGCGCTGATCCATCATGGTTAGGGTCGCAACGGGCCCTGCGAAACTGACAAAACTGACTTGCAATGCTGCAAAGATACTGAGTCCGTTGAGCCCGAACGGTCGGAGCATGGGCGCGATCTTGCCAACAAACCAGTCGAGAAAGCCCTTGGCCTCCAAAAAACGCATGATCGTTAACATCACAACCATGATCGGCAGCAGGATGAAAAGAGCAAGCTCGACAGCGGATCTGCCGGCCTTCAATATCACATCAATCAATTCCATTTAGTGTTGAGCAAAGCTTGCGGGAACTCTGTACAAAAAATACGCTTATTCAACCAGGTCGGGGAGTGCTATTTTCTGGTCAGTACTGAACTGATAATCCTTGAAAATATGCTCGGCGCTTAAAGTCTGATAAGTCCCGTCCGCCAGGCGATGTGTCGTATCTTTCAGCCGGTACGTGTAGTGCCCGCATGTCCAGCAATTCATATTGCTCATGTGCGTACAGAGGCAGGTTTTGTCTTTGACAGAAATGCTTTTGCTATTCGGATGCAGTGCAATTTCCCGGTTATACGAGGTGATATAAGAGCAATGTCCATTGCCATCCAGAAGATAGCCATAAGACTCGCATCCAGGGCGGATTCCCGAACCAATTGCCGGAGAGCTTTTGAGCATCCGCATCGGATAGCCGGTGGGTGAAATATTGTTGACTTCTATATCCTGTTCGCTCGCCTTGAAGTACGCCTGCTGAACCTTATCGGGCAGGCCACACTCGTTGGCTACGGTAAAACGCGTCGCCACCTGAACGGCCGAAGCGCCATTCTCCAGGAACGAGACGGCATCGCTCCCGGTGAAAATCCCACCGGCGGCGACAACCGGAAAATTGAGGTTTTCGTTTTTCAGATAGTGAACAATCTCGGCGATGATCGTCGCCAGATCATGTTTGGCCCAGTCGGGGCCAAAACCAAGATGCCCACCAGCCAGGGGTCCTTCGACGACAACGAAATCTGGTTTGCGATCCAGACGGGCATTTTTCCGCAGGAAAAGCTGCAGAGCACGGACTGAAGAAACAATAATCCCCAGTTTGGCATCACGGAATCTTGGGTGATCTTCGATCAGCGAGAAAGAACCCAGATGCAACCCGGCGCTCAGCGTGATGCCATCGATCCCCGCATCCAGTGCTGCAGAGAGGCGCGCCTGCAGAGTTTCTCGCGGCGCGTTCATGGTGAGCTTTTCCATGCAGTTGATGAAGACGAGCCCGTCGCCGCGTTTGGCTTCCATGGTGGCAGCGACATGCAGTTTGGTCGCCTCGGCCAAAAGGCCCAGGTCAAACTTGACGATCGACTTGTCAGAATTGGGGATGTTGAGTTTGTAGAACTTGGTTTTGTCTTTGATAAACGTCGTCTTGAAACGTTTGTCGCAGACATCGGCGATCATGGCATCCGAAATATGGCCAATGCCACCCAGCCTAGCAGCTTCTAATGCCAGTTCCGCTGTGGATATGTCGACCCCCATCCCGCCCACGATAATAGGGACTATTTCCTTCTTTCCTAACAATAATCGAAAATCATCAACACATTTCATTGGAGCCTCGGGTCAACAGCTACGGCG
>VEQK01000010.1 GCA_018883265.1 Rhodocyclaceae bacterium
TAATCGAATGGACCGGCGGTCAAACGCTAGTTTATGACAATAAAGTCGGGGTCATGACCAATGAGCCGCCGTTTCCTTGGCATCTGGAGAATATGAACAACTACGCTTATTTAACCAACGTTGACAAAAACACAGGTAAGTTCAATAAACTGTCTGTGACTGCATTCGACTCTGGAGGCGCCATGGCAGCGCTACCTGCAGCCAACAACTCCATGGGTCGCTTTGTCAGAGCAGCCTACTATGCCAACTTCGCAAAAAAAGCCAAAACACCCGAACAAGCGCTATTGACGATGGGACATGTCATGAATAATTTTGACCGACCCATAGATATCACCGTTGATAAGCCGAATGCGGCTGCCGCCGATCTGGGCGCAAGCGCGTCCAAACCGACCAGCGAAGCAACCTATTTCACCGTTATCAAAGATCTGTCACGCAATCTATTCCTGATTCGGACAATCAATGCCTTTAACTTCACCCAGTTTGATCTAAACAAGTTAAGTGCCATCAAGGAGACGAGGGTCGTTTCCTTCAAGGATCTGAACGCCAACACCAACCTTGATGGCACCCCTCTTTTTCTGAAGTAATCCAACACACCCAGGAGAAAAACATGCACGGAAAGAAACTCAAATTCCTCATTGCAACACTCGTTGCCTCAAGCTACCTGGTTACCGCCAGTGGTGTCGTGCAAGCATGTACCACCCTCTTAACCACTGACACCAACGGTAACGCGTATCACGGCCGTGGCTTAGAGTATCCTTACCCGCTTCCATTTTCGATGACCTGGATGCCGGCTGGCACCCACGTAGAGTCTACAACGCCATCGGGTAAACAAGGCGTCACGTTTGATACCAAATACGCCATCATCGCCATATCTGCGCCTGCAGTTCCCAACACCAAACAACCCTACATTGCCCAAGGAGCCAACGATCAAGGGCTGAGCTTTTCATCAAATCAGCTCAATGGCTCAAGTTCACCCCCTGTAGGAAACGAACCAAGCAAGATTCTCTCGGCCAATGATCTTGGCGCTTGGATCCTGGGAAACTTCAAGACGGTTGCCGAGGTAAAAGCAGCCATGCAGAGCGACAACACCGAATTCTGGCTGCCGAAGGTGCCATTAGACAACAATGCACCGCTTCCGCAACACTTTGCCGTTTTCGACAAAAAAGGTAACGGGATTGTTATTGAGTTTTTCGATGGCAAAAAAAATGTTTACGACAACCCGGTGAATGCTCTCACCAACAACCCACCATTTCCATGGCATCTCGAAAACCTTAACAATTACACCTTCAATAACGTAGACAAAAACACAGGGCAACTGGGCAAGCTGAAGCTGGCATCCGCCGATGCTGGTATTGCATTAACCGCGCTACCTTCTGCGCAAACGACCCAAGGTCGATTCGTCAAGGCTGCTTTCTATGCGAATTATGTACGCAAAGGAAAAACACCGGATGAAGCCATTAATCAATTGGCTCATATCCTCAACAACTTTGACCGCCCTCTCGATCTAACCATGGATCCTCCGGGCGGCCTGGGCGACGGCACACGGAGCAATAAAGTCTCTTCAGAAAGTACGCTGTGGCTGATCATGCACGACTTATCCCGTAACCTGACCTACTTTCGGCACTATGACGCTATTAACTGGTCTGTCGTCGACATGAACGAGTTTAAGACACTCAAAACTGTCAAGTCAGTTCCGGCAGATCAGATCGTTAAAGGTGGCGACAACGCCTTCACATTGTTCCAAAAATAAGGGGTAAGCTACAAAGAAACAAAACCACCATGAGGTGGTTTTGTTTCTCTGGGGATGGTTTCGCATAATCGAGAATAATGTCGTTTGTCACTTCGATACACCGATTCACAAGTCGACTCTGTTTTTTCTGGACGATTGGGTGGATTCTTACCTGCCCAGCACATGCGGATGACGGTAGCACCATGACGTCCACTGCCCAGGTCGCCCAGAAGATCATGGCGAAGCTTCACCCAATGATTCAGTTGCCGGTTTCTTACAATTACAACCAGAATCGGCAACCCAATCAGAACTACACACAGGCGCAGTTTCAGTTTGATCCAACCATACCAATTGTCACAGGCGAACGAACAGGACTGATCCTGAATCCCATGTTCACGGACAATATCAACGCTCAGAATCAGCAAACCCGCAATCAGGCACAGCCCTTGCAACTGGCGACCTACTTTGCAAGAACCGATATGGACCTCCTATATGGCCTCGGTCCATTCATCCAGATGCCCACCGCCAATACCTATGGCGGATCTCAACAAACCGGGTTGGGTGCCTCATACGGCCTCATGTATCAGCCCAGGCACTGGGTGATTGGTGCTATTGGTTATAACGCCTGGGGCGTTGGCGACAACCGGTCATCAGGCACGGCCAATGTTTACTTCGTCAACCCGACCATCTCTTACACATCGGACAACGCCTGGACCTACAACCTGCAAGGATGGATTAATGGTAACCCGACCAACGGCAAGAGCAACAACACCAATCAACTCATGCTCAGCGCCGGAAAAACCATTTCGGTCGGCAAAGCCAGCGTGCAATGGCAGATCGGACCGAGTTACATGGTCACCAAGACACCGAGCAGCCCCCAAGGCTGGGGGGGATTTTTCAGCCTTACAGTCGCCTTCCCTGAAAAGGGCTACTACATACAGCCCCAGAACTATTCCAACTAATCTTTCCGTAAACAATCAGAGTATGGCAACCATTCAACGGCTCAAGTTACTCACAACATTGCTCCTTACGATATTCGCGACATTAGCGAGCGGATTCGCGTTAGCCGATGAAGTTTCCCCAATACCCAAGGTTGGCGAAGGGTTTCGCTTCGCCATAACACCTTACGTTTGGGTTCCCTCAGTTCATGGCACCGTCGATTATGACAATACTCAGATCGCAACTTCCTCAATGAGCGGCAGCACCATCGTCAAGAATCTCGACACAGGATTTATGCTTGACGGAGAGATTCACTATGGACGCTGGGGCGTCCTCGGCAATGCCACTTTCGCCAAACTCAAGATGCCGAACACACAAGCTAATTTACCGGCACAAGGAACGACGGCAACAGCTCAAACCGACATCTGGATGGGTATTTACACGGCAGCCGGTACCTATACGGCCTATTCCAGCGAGCAGTTCTATCTGGACGTGCTGGCCGGCGCACGCTTTCTACACCTTAACAGCAAGACCAATCTGAGCGAGCCAGCCGCCCAATCGACCCTGTTTTCTGGGCTGAGTTCTACGGATGCCGTTGGCGGCGTACAGGGGCGTATCCGACTCGGCGAATCCCGCTTCTTTGTGCCCTATTACGTTGATGCGGGTGGTGGTAGCGCCATCGCAAAATTTACGTCACAACAGATCTTAGGCGTTGGCTACAGCTTTAAGCTGGCTGACGTTCTGCTCGTTTATAACAACCTGTACTACAACTTTAACAAGAACAACTATTCCGCCTACGTCGATATGGGTGGTCCAGCCATCGCAGCAACCTTCAGGTTCTGAACATCCCCCCTCCCTGCTAATCCTTCACCTTTTACTCAATTTACTCAAGGAGCAATCACCATGTGTACACGTGTACTTTATACCGGGCAGCAGAATACGGTTATCACCGGGCGCAGCATGGATTGGAACGAAGATCTCAGTTCTGACTTATGGGCTTTCCCTCGCGGCATACAAAGAACCTCACCGGGCAGCAAAAACCCGGTGACCTGGGTTTCGAAATACGGTTCGGTCGCTCTTTCTGCCTACAATGCAGCTACGGCAGATGGCATGAATGAAAAGGGACTGGTTGCCAATCTCTTGTATCTGGCCGAATCGAATTATGGTGGCCCAGATAACCGTCCGGTACTATCAATTGCCATGTGGATCCAGTACGTTCTGGATAACTTTGGCAGTGTCACCGAGGCAGTAGCCGAGCTCCAGAAGGATGCATTCCGAATTGGTCCATTCTTGACCCCGAATAACCGTCCTGCGTCCATGCATCTGTCGATTTCGGATCCCTCGGGGGACTCCGCAATCGTTGAATATCTCGACGGCAAAGTTGTCATCCATCATGGTAAGCAGTACCAGATCATGACCAACTCTCCAATCTTTGACCAGCAGCTTGCGTTGAATGCCTACTGGAAACACATTGGGGGCATGACTTTCATGCCGGGCACCATCAGCGCAGCAGATCGTTTTGTGCGCGTGTCATTCTTCAATGATGCCTTACCGAAATCAATTGATAAGAACTATATCCATGCGGTTGCCGATCAATCCTTTGAAAACCAAGCACTCGCTAGCGTGCTTGGTGCGGTCCGAGCTGTAGGCGTACCCCTAGGCATTAACTCGCCTACAGAACCTAACATCTCCTCCACGATCTGGCGTACCCTTTCGGATCATAAAAACCTGCGTTACTACTTTGACTCTGCCATGTCGCCCTGCATTTGCTGGGTTGATCTCAACAAGATCAACTTTGATGCCGGCCAACAGCCCAAGAAACTGCCTCTGGCAGCTGGCGTGATTCAGAGTGGCGAAACCTCGGATAAATTTGTTGCAGCCCCCCTGTTTGAATTCTTCAAACCCGCTAACTAACCGGAGGTGGTATGGTTGATCAGGCAAATACGTTTCAACATTATCTTCTAGGGCTTTTTGCGGTTGCCAATAACATCCCAGCCATTGCGCCATTTCTGGCACTGGTGGGGGGTTTGACTGCAGTTCAGTCCCTCAGAATCACTGCTGTCGCGAGTTTTAGTGCATTTCTGATCATGGTCGTGTCCATGCTCGCCGGGGCGGGCGTTCTGGCCTTCTTTGGCATTTCCATCAGTGCGTTCCAGATTGCAGGCGGCATCTTGCTGGGCGGTACAGGCATGAGTATGCTGAGTTCAAAATCAACGTCGGGTGTCGGTGAGAAATCGGTTGCATCCTCCGCTGATCAGGAGTCCGCTTTGCTTTCTCAGGCAATCGTTCCCATCGCCATGCCACTGACGGCAGGTGCTGGAACCATTTCAACCGTTACCCTGTTCTCTGAATCCGCTGCCAGAACAGGAACGACCCTGGAATTGTTTTTGGCTATCTCTGTGATGTCGGTTGTTATTTTTTTGATCTTTCATTACGCCATCTCTTTGATCAAAATCTTGGGCCAAACCGGCATGAGCGTCCTCATCAAGGTCATGGGGCTATTTACCCTTGCCATTGGTGTTCAGTTCATCGTCTCCGGGGTTTCGACGATCTATCGTGGCTTAATCACCTAGCTTCAATTTGCAGACAAACACAAAAACATGACTAGTCTCTTGACTCGCCATATTGGTCTTCTCAGGCTTTTGGAGGCACTTTCGGAAACGTGATATTTCCACAACCAGAAGGCTACAATTAGCTCAGCCTACCCGTTGTTTTTAAAATTAATCTTAATAGCCCAGACCCAAAAGGAGAAGACAATGAAACAAAATACCCTCGGAAAGGTAGTTCTGGCGTTGGCGATCGTCGCATCCTCGATCTCTCAAGCCGTTGCTTGTACTGTACTTCTGTATACCGATGCAAAGGGTCGTGCCTACACGGGTAGAACACTCGAGTTTATTGGTGATGCACCAAACCAGATGGTCTACTTCCCTGTGGGGACTCGAATTGAGTCAGTCACACCTGATGGTAAACAGGGGAAAACCTTTAACACCAAGCATGCGATCTTTGCAGTAACTGTAACGGGCATTGTGCCGAATGCCAAACAGGATGCCCTGCACGAGGCAATTAATGATCAGGGCTTAACCATTACGACGAACTCACTGGGTGGCAATATTGGGCCTAATGTTCGGAACACCCCTCAAGACAAGGTGCTTTCCGGTCTGGATTTGGGCACCTGGGCCCTGGGTAACTTTGAGAATGTGGCACAAGTCAAAAAGGCTCTGAATAACAAGGAGGTTGAAGTCTGGCTTCCGGTTGTTCCGCTACTCGGCACAGAAAACATGCCGCTCCACTACGCCCTTTTCGACCGAACTGGTGCCGGTATCGTGATTGAATGGAGCAATGGTGAGACCATCGTTTACGACAACCCTATTGGCGTGATGACCAATAATCCACCCTTCCCCTGGCATGTGCAAAACATGTCTAACTACGCCAATCTCACCAATATTGATAAAAACAGTGGGCAGTTCAATAAGCTAAAGGTGCACACCTTTGACGGTGGCAGCAATATGGCAACCGTTCCAAGCATCCAGACATCGCCCGGCCGTTTTGTGAAGGCTGCCTACTACTCAAACTATGCCGACAAGGCAAAGACCCCTGAGCAAGCCATTCTAACCTTGGGGCATGTGATGAATAATTTCGATAGGCCTTATGGCATCTCCGTGGATACGCAAAATGATATGCCAGGTGGAGAGCGGGCACTCAGTACTTCAAAGAGCACCAAGCCCGTAGGCGAAGTGACGAACTGGACTGTATTGCGTGACCTGACACAGAATCACTTTTACATCCGGACAATCAACAACCTGAACTTTGCAAAGTTTGACGTCAACAAGCTGAGCGCTCTTAAGGAAACCAAAGTCGTTTCCATGAAAACACTTGATGCGAATACCCGCTACGATGCCACGGATCTCTTTCTAAAATAACTTGCCCGTAACAACACAAAACGGCCAGTCCGCGAACTGGCCGTTTTGCTTGAAGGGACGGCGCAACAGCTACCACCAGCTTCCAGGCTATTCAGTAAGGCTTAACATCCATCGGTTTGAAAATCTTTGCCGGTTCGAAGAGCTGGCTGGTTTCACCCGCATAAATCTTGCCCCCAGCAGTGGTCAGCTTTTTCACCGGCGAGCCCTGGCTCAGATCCAGCTTCTTGAGATCAACCCACATCGCGTTAGGCGACAGGGCTGAATCAAAGTAGTAAACCCGGCTTTTCTGGTCTGCTACAGAACGCCAGAGTGTGGAGGCCACGTCGGGCTTTCCCGGAACACTCTCACCCAGAGGGACACTGATGGACCGCATGATTCCGAGCATGGACAACGAGGACTGGGTTTCGAGGTTTTTAGTCGGCAACGCACTTGAGAACCGCTTGAGCACGGTGTTAGGCATGGCGCTGAGCATATATGCCCCCCTGGCAAAACGATCCGATGGAGAAATCGTTCCGGGCAAGAAATTAACACCGCCCACATCTTTCCAGTAGCTATTTATCGCCAACTGCTTATCGTAGCTCGGGTCATTAGTCATGACCTGGTATTGCTTGCCATGATGAATCACCAGCTTGCCGTCCAGATATTCAAAGATTGCCGAGTCACCGCTTGCGTCAGACAGCGACAAATGCAAGGTTGAAGCAGAACCGTTCGGCAAAACCGGCGCAACGATCCTGAACGGCTCCGACTTTAAAGCCTGAACGGCTTCATCAACGGTCGCAAAATTGTCCAAAGCGTATTGCGCCCACATCAGGGACGAGAGAGTCGGCTTATTGCCCACCTGGCCGTATTGGGCCTTGGACAGATACAACAAGTTGGCAACCAGGCCTTTTTCGTTCATACCATCAGCCGCCGCAATATCGTAAGCCGTGGTGACAACGCTCCCATACTTTGATGTCCAGGTAATGGAATTAGGACCGGCGGCGCCTGTATTGCTTATACCCTTGGGTAGCGCCCACAGGTTCGCACTCATGTCTTCCATCCAGTCCATCGACCGACCGGTAACGACCACATTCGATGGTCCGCTATACATCACACGTGAACAGGCCATTGATTGCTCAATGCTCATGCTGCCAATGGCACTCGCGATCAAAAGCATCGATATATTTTTCTTGATTGTCATGTAAAAAATCCTCTAGGGGTATGGCGTAGGTCATCCTTCAAAAAAAAGGCCAGTCAGGTCATCTGACTGGCCTTGAATTCTGGCACTGTGGTAATTAACCAGCAGCCACCAGATTCTTGATGTTTTCGATGGTCGACGGATCATCGATGGTGGTCAGGTCGCCCGGATCACGGCCTTCGGCCAGTGCCTGCAAGGAACGACGCAGCATCTTGCCCGAACGTGTCTTCGGGAGTGCAGTGACGAAGTAGACACGACCCGGACGGGCGATCGCACCCAGGATGCCATCAACGGTACCCATGACTTCCTTCTCCAGCGCCTTGACCTTATCGGCGGTATCGACGGTGCTCGCATCTTTAACGACAGCAAACGCGATCGGCACCTGACCCTTGAGCTTGTCTTCGACACCGACCACGGCCACTTCGGCAATGCCCTTGTGGTTCTGCACGGCTTCTTCGATCTCACGGGTGCCCAGACGGTGACCGGCAACGTTGATGACGTCGTCGGTACGGCCGAGGATGGTGAAGTAGCCGTTGTCGTCCTTGATCGCCCAGTCGTAGGACGAGTAGACCAGCGGATCTTTGAACAGGCTGAAGTAGGTGCTGACGAAACGCTCGTCCTGACCCCAGACCGTCGACAGACAGCCCGGTGGCATCGGCGGTACCACCGCGGCAATACCCTTCTCGTTTGGACCGCACTCGGTGCCGTCTTCACGGAAGATGCGCAGGTCGTAACCATAGACCGGGAATGATGGCGAACCGTACTTGATCGGGGTCTTTTCAACGCCCGGCACGGCCGCAATCATCGGCCAGCCGGTTTCGGTCTGCCAGTAGTTATCGATGACCGGCTTGTTGAGTTCGGACATGAACCACTCATGCGTCGGTTCATCAAGCGGCTCACCGGCCATGAAGATGTGCTTCAGGCTGGAGAGATCGTGCTTCTTCATGTAAGCCGGATCCTGCTTCTTCAGCACACGGGCAGCCGTTGGCGCCGAGAACATGACGTTGACTTTGTATTTCTCGACAATCTGCCACCAGATCGCCGGATCAGGGCGCAGCGGTGTGCCTTCGTAGACGACTGTCGCCATACCGCCAATCAGCGGGCCGTAAACGATATAAGAGTGGCCGACGACCCAACCGATATCTGAGGTCGAGAAGAAGGTTTCACCCTTACCACCCTGATAAATGTGCTTCATCGAGGCTGCCAGGGCGACCAGATAACCACCGGTATCACGCTGCACGCCCTTTGGCTTACCGGTGGTACCGGAGGTGTACAGAATGTACGATGGATGCGACGACTCGACCCAGGTGCAGGGTACCTGGGCGTCCATGTGCTTGGCACGCAGCTCGGCATAATCCACATCACGGCCGGCAACGCGTGGGAAGCCCTTATCCAGACCACGGTCAACGATGATCACCTTGGCCGGCGGGAACTCCGCCAGGCTCAGCGATTCGTCCACGAGGTGCTTGTAAGGGACTGGCTTGCCGTTACGCATACCGGCATCGGCCGTTACCATCACTTTCGGCTTGGCATCGTCGATACGGGTCGCCAGGGAGCCGGCAGCGAAGCCACCGAACACCACCGAGTGGATGGCGCCGATACGCACTGTCGCCAGCATGGCGAAGATGGCTTCCGGAATCATCGGCATGTAAATGAGGACGCGGTCACCCTCTTTGACATCCTGGCTTTGCAGGATGGCGGCCATGCGTTCGACTTCACGCTGCAGCTCTGCCCAGGTGTAAACACGCTCTTCGTCGGTTTCGGTCGAGATGTAAATCAGAGCCTTGTCGTTCGGACGCTCGGCAGCGTGACGATCCACCGCGTTGTAGCAGAGGTTGGTCTTGCCGTTCACGAACCATTTAACGAAGGGTGGGCGCGAGTAGTCACAGACCTGAGTGAACGGTTCCTTCCATTCAACAAGCTGCGCTTGTTCAGCCCAGAAATCATCACGGTTTTCGATGGAACGCTTATGGAAATCCTGATACTTGCCCATAGTGACTAGCCTCCTCTGGCTTTCGTGTCGCGGCACCGCCGTAGCGATACCCGTTTTTATGATAAAAACCTTACCTCACCCAAACGATGTCGGGCCGGTGTCATCGGTATTCGATGCTGCAGGTCAGGCGTCATAATTACGCCCTTAGTCTTACACGAAGCTGACCAACACGCTCCTAACTCCTATATCGGCTATGACACACACACTCTCCCAAAGCCACGCATCCGACAGCCGCATCGCCGCTACTACCCGGCTTGGCCAGCAGATCTGGCTGGATACACTCTCCCGAGAATTGATCGAGAGCGGCGCTCTGGCCGACTGGATCAACGACCACGCCGTGGCCGGTTTAACGTCGAACCCGGCCATCTTCCACCAGGCCCTGAGCAAAGACCCGGCCTACGCAACGGCCATAACTGCGGCCAGGGCGATTGAATCCAACCCGGAAGTCCGATTCGAGACGGTGGTGCTGCCCGACATCCAGGCCGCTTGCGATTTGTTCCGCCCGCTGTGGGATGCCACCAACGGCGCGCAGGGTTATGTCAGCTTCGAGGTTTCCCCCAGGCTGGCGCATGATGCAGCAGGCACCATCGATGCCGCTGTCCGTTTGTGGCGCACTATCGACCGGCCGAATGCCATGATCAAGATTCCGGCCACGTCCGAGGGCTGCGCCGCGGTAACGGAAGTGATCGGCCGAGGTATCAACGTGAATGTGACGCTGATCTTCTCGCAGGAGCAGCTCCAAGCCGTGCAGGCAGCCTACGAGGCTGGTCTTCGCCGCTGGGTGGCTCATTGTTTACAGGCGGGTACGCCGGAGCGCATCGCCGATGTGGCTTCCGTCGCTAGCGTCTTTGTCAGCCGGACAGATAGCACGGTCGATCCGTTGCTGCCCCCTTCTCTGCAGGGAAAAACCGCGATTGCGCTGTGCAAAATGGCCTACGAGCAATGGCAAAACGACCAGCAAGGCGCGATTGCAGATTTGCTGGCGCAGGGCGCCAAGCCTCAGTGGCTGTTGTGGGCTTCGACCTCGGTCAAGAACCCCGCCTACCGAGACACGCTCTACGTGGATGAACTCATCGGCATTGACACCGTAAATACCGTGCCGGACGCAACTCTGGCCGCCTTTCGTGATCACGGCAAGGTCGCTCTTACGCTGGACCAGGATCTACAAGCCGCACATGAACAACTGGATGCAGTCAGCGCACTGGGGATCGATCTGGAACAGGTCGGAAACAAGCTCCAGGCCGCCGGCCTTGCTCAGTTCGAGACGGCCTACGCCGATCTGCTCAAATTGGTTTAGGCAAGGTCTGTAACTCGGACAAAGGTCGCATACCATGACGCAGTCGCGCCCGGTCGCAGGCCTGATCGGCAATACCCAGCGCGGCCCAGGGGTTGAACTCGTGGCAGGGCGAAGGCCGATGTTCGTAAATAGTGCAGCTGACCTGACAGCCGACCTCACCTGCCAGCGCAATACAGCGCGGCGCAGCGTCGTCGGTACCTTTCATGCGCATAAGCTTGGGCGTGAGCGGTATCGCCATTTCGACGGGAACACCAACGCCATCCGCCGCCCCGGCCAATTCCGATGGATGGAAATCCACCCGGTAGCTGGCGCAGCAGGCACCGCAGCTTTCGCAGATCGAGGGCGAGGACATGGCTAACTCAGACACCGCATCCAACCTGATATTGCCGCGTTTGGTGCTCGACACCAACGTTGTCATGGATCTGTTCCACTTCAACGCTCCGCCGCTTGCCCCACTGATGGCTGCAATTGAAAGCGGCGCTGTCATCTGCCTGGCAAACGATCGGACGCTGACCGAACTGGCGCGCGTGACCGGGTATCCGCAATTCAAACTCGACGATGCGGGTCGCCACCGGCTGTATGAGGCTTACCGCAGCCGGATTACCCTGACAGGGTACGCCGTACCGCAAGGCGCGCCCAAGCTGCCCAAATGCCGCGACCCGGATGACCAGATGTTTCTCGAGCTGGCTCTGGTCAGCAACGCCAACATGCTGATCAGCCGCGACAACCTGGTACTCAAGCTGGCCAAAGCCCGCAACCGGCCCTGCCCCTTTGCCATTCTGACCCCGGAGCAAGCGCTGCAACGACTGCGCGATCTGCATCAGCCCTGACGGCGACGGAAGACCAATCGCGATTCGGTCGAAGCGGCAGGCGTGTATTCATAACCCTCGGCATCAAACTCCAGCAGGTCGTCGGTTTTTTTCCAGGCGCCTTCGGCAGCCGCCCGAACAAAAAGACCCCGCGCACGTTTGGCGTAGAAGCTGATGATCTTGAACTTGCCGTCCTTCCAGTCTTCGAACACGGTGTCAATAATGGAGACACCGGCTTTTTCCAGAGCTTTGCGATCGACCGATTTGAAATACTCGTCCGAGGCGGTATTCACCAGCGGCTGGCCGGCAACCTTGAGGTCGTCCAGCACAGCAGCAGTATTGCTCTCGCGCCACCAGGCGTACAAATCCTTACCAGCGGGGTTCTCCAATTTCGTGCCCATCTCCAGACGATAAGGACGCATCAGATCCAGAGGGCGCAACACACCATATAAACCCGACAGTACCCGCACATGATCCTGCACATAACTTAATTGCTTCTTATTCAAGCTGGGCGCATCGAGCCCCTCATAAACATCCCCGTTAAAGGCAAGGATCGCCTGCTTGGCTTCTGGCTGGGCATGTTTAGCCGACCAGTCGGCGTAGCGGGTGACGTTAAGCACAGCCAGCTTATCGCTCAGACTCATCAGTTCGGCAATTTGCGCCGGTGACTTCTTGCGCAGGATCCCGATCAACGGTTCGGCCTGCTTGATGAAACGCGGCTGAGTATGCGGCAGATTCTTATCCACCGGATCAAAATCCAGCGATTTGGCGGGCGAAAGTAGAAACAGCATAAGAAACACCTGCAAAAGGACAATTGCAGGCTATGTTACCAACGGACCGCCCAGACGGCGAATTCTGTAGCCCGGCGCGCGCCGCAAGCCGTCCGGCTTGGTAAAATGCCGCAATGAAGCGCCCACCCTATGGATCCCGCCCGCGCCTGTCGCGTGAAATGGCCCAGCTCAGCTGGCTTGCCTCCGGTCTTGCCCAAGCCGGTAGCCGCATGGAACGCACCTACTGGCATGGTCGCCTGCAAACACTGGTTGAACAGCTGCTCACCGCCAAAGACGATGAGTCTCTCAACGTGGTTCTGAACCGCTTGAGCGATAGCGAGCCCGTCGGGCACGATGCCCTGATGGACACCATTGAATCGGCTGTCGAGTCGACGACAACCATCATTGACGGTAAACCGCACGATGTTCTGCTGATCGCCTGCCCGCTATTGACCTGGTCGCGCTACGCGATTCCTACACCCACGTTGTCCGCAAAAGATCAGCGGGTGCTGGCTGAATTACTCCTGAACACGGTGCTAACCCGTCATGCGCGCGTGGTGGTGCTCGGCATGCTGGTCGGCCCCGACCAAATCCCCCGTGAATTTACGCAACTGGCAGCGCTGACCCAAAACCTGACTCAGGCACTGGTCAACGGCAAGGCGGCGCCCCTGCACACACAAGCCCAGGAAGAAACCAACCGCTTCCTATCGGATACCCGATACCTCATCGCTGCGACAGCCGTTCCCAAAGGCGATGCCCTCTTCCGCTGGCAGGAGCCCCGTGCGACTGGCGGAAACTCGCAGCTCAACGACCGTGCTGATATCACCCAACTGTGGGCGAGTACCTGCATGCCAATTCTGGAACCCATGCTGGCTGGCTGTCGTGTTTCGGCCGTCTTGCCCGATGCGTTTCACGCGGCCTGTGCTGCAGCAGATCGCGCATCGCGGCCCTATTCGGTACAGGCCTGCATCAACTTTCTCAGCGAATCGATTGATCTGCCTCCAGAAAAACAACGCGCTGTCATTGGTCCGTTCCATGCGCAACGTCTCGAGGAATACCGGATCGCGCTCGGACCCAGAAATGAGGATGCGCTATACCACGGTGTCGTCTGGCCGCTACTGGGCATCGAAGATGAACAAACCGATATGGTGGCTGAAATCGAACAGGTACTGCGCGCTGCCGGTGTGACGGATATCGTGACGCACGAACACCGCTTCCCCATGGAGTTCTGTGAAGATTGCGGCGGCCCCATGTACGCCAATGCCGATGGAGAACTGGCGCATCTGGAAATGCCCGAGTCGGCAGCGGCGCAACCGAGTACGCTGCACTAGGATGAACAATAAGGCCTGGCTGCAGCGAAGCCTAGACTCGGTCTGGCATCCCTGCACGCAGATGAAGCAGCATCCGGCGTTGCCACTGGTTCCCATCGCGCGGGGTGAAGGCATCTGGCTCGAAGACTTTGAAGGCAAGCGTTACCTCGATGGCATCAGCTCGTGGTGGGTGAACCTGTTCGGTCACGGCAACCCAGAAATCAATGCCGCCATTACGGACCAGTTGAGTCGGCTGGAGCACGTCATGCTCGCCGGCTTTACGCATGCACCGGCAATTGAATTAGCGGAGCGCTTGTCAGCTAGGACGGGTGACATACTGGGCCATGCATTCTTCGCCTCCGATGGCGCCAGCGCCACCGAGATCGCCCTCAAGATGTCGTTCCACGCCTGGCAGAATGCCGGGCAAACCGAGAAATGTGAATTCGTCTGCCTGTCGGGCAGCTATCACGGCGAAACCATCGGCGCACTCTCCGTCACCGACATTCCCTTATTCAGCGAGGCTTATGCGCAACTGGTCCGCAGTGAGCATGTGCATCTTGCACCGTCGCCGGATGCCCGACTGGCGCAACCCGGCGAAACCGCCATTGACGTTGCCAATCATGCGGCCAACGCGCTTGAACAACTGTTCAAGGAACGCCAAGGAAAAATCGCCGCCATCATCATCGAACCCCTGGTGCAATGCGCCACCGGTATGGCCATGCACGACCCGCACTATTTGAAGCGTGTGCGGGCCCTGTGCAACGAACACCAGGTGCATCTGATCTGTGATGAAATTGCCGTTGGCTTCGGCCGTACCGGTAGTTTCTTTGCCCATGAGCAGGCCGGCATTCGTCCGGATTTACTATGCCTTTCCAAAGGCATCACCGGCGGATACCTGCCGCTCTCGGTCGTACTGTGCGGCGAAGCGATCTACCAGGCCTTCTGGCACGACGATACCCGTCGCGGATTTCTGCATTCGCACTCATACACCGGCAATCCGCTCGCCTGCCGGGCCGCGCTGGCCACGCTGGACATTTTCGAGAAACACGATGTGCTGGGTGCCAATCGCAAACTCAGCGCACACATCACTCAACGCTTGCGCGCAATCGCTATGCACTCGCGCGTTAAAAACTTCCGCCATCGCGGCATGATCTGGGCCGCCGATGTCGACACCGACCTACCCGATTTCAACCGCCGATTCTTTGCACAGGCACTGCAGCGGGGGCTGCTCATGCGCCCGATTGGCAACACGATCTATCTGATGCCGCCTTATATACTGACCACGGCCGAGGCCGACTGGATGGCGGATCAGGCGCTTGCTGCGTTAAATGCCACGCTAGCCGAAGCTCCTGTTGAGCACGCATGACACCCAGAGATCTTGAACACGAGCTGGCGAAGCTGGAATCCGCACACCTGAAGCGTGTGCGCCGCACCCCTCAAAATCCCTGCGGTCCCGAGATGGTGCTGGATGGTCGCTCACTGGTGGCCTTCGCCAGCAACGACTACCTGGGACTTGCCAACGACCCGGCGCTCAAACAGGGGGCCATCACCGCGGTTGAACACTGGGGGGTGGGCGCAGGTGCATCTCCTCTGGTTAGCGGCCGGCTGGAGATCTTCGATGTGCTGGAACAGCGACTGGCCGAATTTGCCCAACGCGAAGCCGCCCTGTTTTTTCCTTCCGGCTTTCAAGCAAATCTCGGGGTACTCACTGCGCTGACCGATCGGCATGACGTGATTTTTGCCGACCGGGTCAACCACGCATCGCTGATTGACGGCGCCCTGCTCGCGCGCGCTGAACATTGCCGCTATCAGCATACCGATCTTGCCGATCTGAAGCGCAAACTTGAAACCACACCGCTGAGCCAGGGCGGGGCGCGACTGATCGTGACCGATAGTGTGTTCAGCATGGATGGTGACGAGGCCCCGCTACGTGATTTGCTCGCGCTGGCCGAGCAATACGATGCCTGGCTGGTTGTTGACGATGCACACGGTCTGGGCGTACTCGGCCCAAAGGGTCGGGGCAGCATTGCCGATGCAGGTCTGCCGGCCCACCCCAATCTGGTCATGATTGGCACCTTAGGTAAAGCCGCTGGCGTTTCCGGTGCCTTTGTGGCCGGCCAGCGCAACGTCATCGAATGGCTGATCCAGCGCGCCCGCAGTTACATTTACACGACCGGCCCCAGCCCAATAATTGCCGGCGCCCTGCTTGCGTCGATTGACCGCATCCTTGAAGGTGATGACCTGCGGGCACAATTGCAAGATCATATTGCCCGATTACGCGCCGGGATTGCCCGGTTGAATCTGCCGTTTGCGCTCTTGCCCTCGCGAACGGGAATCCAGGCGCTGGTCATTGGTGACAATGCCCAAACGCTCCAGATCGCCAACCGTTTACTGGATCTGGGTTATTGGGTGCCCGCCATTCGGCCACCTACCGTGGCAGTCGGATCAGCGCGGCTACGCATCTCGCTCTCGGCGGCGCATAGCAGCGCACACATCGACGGACTCATCAAGGCGCTGGGCAAGGCCGTATGACAACACCCATTGTTCTGCTGCACGGCTGGGGCTTTACGCCGGCTGTCTGGCATCCGGTGATCACTGCGCTGACGGCACTTGGGGTATCGCCGGAACACATACTGGCGCCAGCACTCCCCCTTACAGATACCGGCGAATCCGGTGCCGTGATTGACGCGCTGGCATCCCGCTTACCCGACCTATGCCATCTGGTGGGCTGGTCGCTGGGTGGCGAGTTGGCCCTGGCAGTGGCAGCCGCCCACCCGGAACGCATCGCATCGCTGACCCTGATCGCCAGCACCCCCTGCTTTATGAATCGGGACGATTGGTCTCTGGGCCAACCCGCTTTGCTGCTCGATGATTTCGATCAACGTCTGGCCGAGAACCCGGCAGCGCTGACCAAACGCTTTGCGACACTGATCCGCCATGGCGATATGGCCGCTACGCGTGACCGCACGCTGAGCGACGCCCTCGACCAATGCGCGGATAACACTGCGGCGCGACTGGCCAACGGGCTCCGGTTCTTACGCACGATCGATCTCCGCAAGATCACCGTGCCAGTCTCTGTACCGTTCACCATTGTTCATGGTACCGCCGATGCCGTGGTGCCGTTGGGGGCCGCCGAGTCACTTCAACAGCGCCATGACGCACGCATGATCCTGATTGATGGCGGTTGCCATGCACTCCCCTGCACCCACCCTATCGAGATGGCTGCGGCGATTCTGGATGTACGGAGCCCGGCATGACGAACCCGGTGCGCCAGAGCTTTAATCGGGCGGCTGGCTCGTATGCAGCCAGCGCCGCCCTCCAGCAACTGGTGCGCGACCAGCTGCTGCGCCAGGCCACTCGCGGCCTTAGCACCGACGATGCCGGCACCCTCCTGGATGCCGGTTGCGGCACCGGCGAACTCTTGCAACAACTACGTGATGATTTCCCCCGTGCCATGATCATCGGCATTGATTTCGCCGAGGATATGCTCCGCCAGCAGGTGATGACCCCCGGGCTATGCCGGGTCAACGCTGATCTGCAGCAGCTGCCCATAGCCGATGCATCGATTGATCGGTATCTCTCCAGTCTGGCCTGGCAGTGGTGCGATATTGCGCGTGCGGTTTCCGAAGCTGCCCGGATTCTCCGCCCCGGTGGACATCTCTGGTTGACCACCCTGGTCAGCGGCACTTTTACCGAGCTGGCCCTGGCACTTGACCAGGTCGGGCTGCAGCCATCGCGTCACCTGCTGTCAATGCCTGATGCGACAAAGGTACTGAATCACTTCGAACAGGCAGCCTTGCAGGTTGTGCATAGCCAGCGCGATGCCGTGACGACCTGGCATGATGACTTTGCCAGCCTACGCCGTTCGATTCGGGGTGTCGGCGCAAATCACCTGCCTAGCCCCGTGCGAGAAGCCATTGATCGTAGCACCCGGCTGGCGTTAGTCCATGCCTATGAGCAGCAGCGCACCACCCACGGCTTGCCGCTCACCTACAATGTGCTGACGATCCATGCACAACGTTGCTGAGCACGCCACCAAGCACACCATGACCCAGGCCTACTACATCACCGGCACCGACACTGAAATCGGTAAAACTCACGTGAGCTGCGCGCTGCTCGCCCGTGCGGCCATACAGGAGCTACGCGCTGCCGCACTCAAACCAATCGCCGCCGGTGTCGATGCCAACGGACACAATGAGGATGTCCTACGCCTGATGGCCGCCGCCAATGTGGCGCTGCCCGAGCCGACCATCAATCCCTGGCGACTCGCCGAACCGCTCTCACCGCACATTGCTGCCCGCCGCGCCGGTGTGGAAATAACTACACCCCCGATTATCGAGTCTTTTCATGCGGCCTGCGAACAGACCGACCTGTTGCTGGTCGAAGGTGTCGGTGGCCTCTATGCCCCACTCTCCGACATCCTGAACCAACCGGACCTGATTCGCGAGCTCGATATTCCCGTCATTCTGGTCGTCGGCCTACGGCTGGGCTGTCTAAATCATGCCCTTCTGACCACCGCCGCCCTGGCGCAGGAAGGCTGCGTGCTGGCGGGCTGGGTCGGCAACCTCATCGATCCATCATTTCAGGCGCAGGCAGACAATATCGATACCCTGCGTCAGCGCATCAGCGCACCCTGCCTGGGCATCCTGCCTTTTGACCCGAAGGCCACCCCGGCCGATCTGGCAACAACCATCACCCTCCCGTAAGATGCTGTTCCATGAAAATCCTGTTTGATCTCCTGCCCATCGTACTGTTCTTCGCAGCCTTCAAGCTGGCCGACATCTATGTCGCCACCGCCGTGGCGATCGTTGCCACCGCTGTCCTGATCGGCTGGACCTGGCTCAAGACCCGCAAGGTGGACCCGATGCAATGGGTCAGTCTGGGGCTGATTGTCGTGTTCGGCGGCGCCACCATCTGGCTGCGTGACGAAACCTTCATCAAGTGGAAGCCGACCATTCTTTACTGGCTGTTCGCGGTGGTGTTCCTGGTCTCCAACCAGTTCATGAAGAAGAATCTGGTCAAAGCCATGATGGGCCAGCAGATCCAGCTGCCCGACGCGCTATGGCAACGCCTGAATCTGGCCTGGATCATTTTCTTCAGCGCCATGGGCGCCTTGAACCTTTTTGTGGCCTACCAGTTCGACACCGAGACGTGGGTCAGCTTCAAGCTTTTCGGTGGCATGGGTCTCATGCTGCTCTTTGTGCTGGCACAAGGTGTTTATATGTCCAGACATCTCCCCAAGGAAGGAAACTAAATGCTCTATCTGATTGTTGGCGAAGATACGCCGAACTCGCTGGAAAAGCGTCTTGCCGTTCGTCCCGAACACGTGGCCCGCCTCCAGGCACTGCAGGCCGAAGGCCGTCTGATCCTGGCCGGCCCCTTCCCGGCGGTCGATTCACCGGATCCGGGCCCGGCCGGATTTACCGGTAGCGCCATTGTGGCCGAATTCGCCAGCCTGGAAGACGCCAAGGCCTGGGCGGCAGCCGACCCGTACGTAACCGCAGGCGTTTACGGCAACGTGACTGTCCGACCCTTTAAAAAAGTACTGCCCGCCTAGTCCTGGAAAGATCGGCAAAAAGACTAGCCAAGACTCCCGCCACCCTTTATGCTGCTCGTTTAAGCCATTCATTTATGAAACAGTGGCTTATTCACCAAGATTGACTACGAACGACCACGGAATAGAACATGACCCTCAAAGCCCTGCGCTCCAGCACCCTTCTCACGACGCTCGTTACTGCCGCCATCCTGTCGGCTGCTCCGGCACTGGCCGCCCCGGCGGCTGTCGCCACGGTTAACGGTACTGCCATCCCGCAATCGCTGGCCGATGCGCTCGTCGCCGAAAAGGTCTCTCAGGGCGCCCAGGATGGTCCGCAACTGCGCCAGGCGGTTCGTGAAGAACTGATCGACCGTGAGCTGATCGTTCAAGCCGCTAAAAAAGCCGGCCTTGAAAAACAGGCGGATGTACAGACTGCAATTCGCCTGGCCGACCAGGGTGTCCTCATCCGCGCCTACCAGATCACTTACGCGCAGAAGCATGTCCCCTCCGACGCTCAACTCAAGCAACTCTACGACCAGACCATGACGAACATGGGCAAGGAAGAGTTCAAGACGCGTCTGATCGTGGTTCAGAATCAGTCAACCGCGAAGGAAGTCAGTACCAAGCTGGAGGGTGGTGACAGCTTTGAAAACGTTGCCAAGCAGTATTCGATCGGCCCGGGTGCCAAGGAAAATGGCGGCGATATTGGCTGGAACCCGATTACTGCTTTCCCGAAGCCCGTGGGTGATGCCGTTATCAAACTGGGTAAGGGTAAGTACACAGCACCTGTCAATGCCGAAAATGTCTGGTTCATCGTTCAGCTGGAAGATCGTCGTCCGTTCACGCCACCGAGCTTTGACCAGGCCAAGGGTCAATTCCGCGATGCGGTGATCAATCAGGAGTTCCAGAAAGATCTCCAGAAGATGCGTGCTAGCGCCAAGGTTCAGTAAGCTTTTACCGATACCAACGAAAAGGGAGGCCTAGGCCTCCCTTTTTTACTGGTGACGCACTTGATGCGTGCCGGTCAACCTAGCGACTTGCGCGCGTTGCGGAACATGCGCAACCACGGGCCATCTTCGCCCCAGATCTCGCCGAACTTACCCGGGAACCATGACATCTGTAGCGTCCGGAACGTGCGCTCCGGGTGCGGCATCATCACGGTGAAACGACCATCCGGCGTTGTCACGCCGGCCACGCCCTGCGGCGAGCCATTCGGGTTGAACGGATAACGTTCAGTGGCGGCGCCTTGGCTGTCGATATAGCGCAGCGCCACCGATGCTTTGTTCAGATCGCCCGTATTGGCGAATTGCGCGCGACCTTCGCCGTGCGACACAATCACCGGGAGTTTGCTGTCGTGCATACCGGCCATGAAGATCGATGGCGAGTTGGGCACTTCGGCCATGACCAGACGCGCCTCGAACTGTTCGCTCAAGTTACGCACAAAACGCGGCCAGTGGTCCGCACCCGGAATCAGGTCCTGCAGCGTGCTCATCATCTGACAGCCGTTACAGACCCCCAGCGCAAAGGTATCGGTACGGTTGAAGAACTGGGCAAAGCCATCACGCAGACGCTCGTTGAAGCGAATCGTGCGCGCCCAGCCCTGACCGGCGCCGAGCACATCACCATACGAGAAGCCACCACAAGCGGCCAAGCCGGCAAAGTTTTTCAGGGTGACACGACCCGTCAGCAGATCGCTCATGTGGACATCGACGGCGCTGAAACCGGCACGATCAAAGGCCGCGGCCATTTCAACCTGGCCATTGACGCCCTGTTCACGCAGGATGGCAACACGCGGACGTGCGCCGCTTGCGATGAAGGGCGCCGCAATGTTCTCAGAGGGATCAAACGACAGCGCCGCGAACAGACCGCGATCATCCTTATCAAGCAGCCGATCATACTCAGCCTGTGCACACGCCGGGTTATCACGCAGAGACTGGATACGGAACGAGGTTTCCGACCAGGCGCGCTGCAGTTCGACGCGCGGTTCGGCCAATACCGTTTTACCCATATGCGAGACGCGAAGTTCGTCGGTCTGATTCGGATAGCCCACCACTTCGGAGTAACGCGACAGACCATGCGTACGCAGGCGGGCCATCACGGCTTCGCGATCCGAACGACGCACCTGGATCAACGCACCGAGTTCCTCGCTGAACAGTACGCGTAACAGCTTTTCGTTTCGACGGCCCTGCAGGATACCGGGCTTCTTGTCGTAATCGACGTCCTGATCCATCGGATCCACACAGAGGATATCGGCATTGATGGTCACGCCACAGCGCGAAGCAAAGGCCATTTCGGCAGCCGCCGCAAACAAACCACCGTCCGAACGGTCGTGATAGGCCAGTAGAAGACCGTCTTCATTGAGCGACTGAATCGCGGCGAAGAAGGCTTTGAGTTGCTGCGGATTATCGACATCCGGGGCGTCGTCGCCGGTAGCGCTGAACACCTGCGCCAATGCCGAACCCCCCAGGCGGTTCTTACCATTACCCAGATCAATCAGGATCAGTTCGCTGTCGGCGACATCACGGTCGAGCACGGGTGTAAGTGTCTGGGCGATATCTGGAACACGGGCGAAAGCAGTGACGATCAACGACAACGGTGAAACGACTTCTTCAATCTTGCCATTCTCATCCCAACGGGTGCGCATCGAGAGCGAGTCCTTGCCCACGGGAATGGATACATCCAGCGCCTGGCACAGATCTGACACGGCTTTTACCGTATCGAACAGGCGGGCATCTTCGCCAGGCGCACCAGCGGCGGCCATCCAGTTGGCCGAGAGTTTGATGTCGGCCATGGTGGCAACCCGGGCGGCCGCCAGATTGGTCAGCGCCTCGCCGACGGCCATGCGGCCGGAGGCCGGAGCATTAATCACGGCAACTGGCGTGCGCTCGCCCATGGCGAAGGCTTCGCCCAGACGGGTGTTGTAACCCATGGCCGTGACGGCGACGTCGGCCACCGGCACCTGCCACGGACCCACCATCTGGTCACGCGCTGTCAAACCACCCACGCTGCGATCACCAATGGTGATGAGGAATGACTTATCAGCCACGGTCGGCAGACGCATCACGCGATAGGCAGCCTCTTTGAGTTCGACAGCGTCAGTATCGAGTGCAACGCCCTCTTCTGCCTCATGCTTGACGTCACGCGTCATGCGCGGCGGCTTGCCGAGCAATGCCTGCATCGACATGTCGACCGCATGGTTGTTAAACAGGCTATCGCTGACAATCAGTTGCCCTTCCGCGGTGGCCGTGCCGACCACGGCAAAGGGGCAACGCTCGCGTTCGCATAGGGCTGCGAAGCGCTCCAGATCCTTGGGGGCAATCGCCAGCACGTAACGCTCTTGCGCTTCGTTACACCAGAGTTCCGCCGGGCTCATGCCCGGATCTTCACTTTGAATGGCGCGCAGTTCGAAGCGGGCACCCACGCCACCCGAGTGTGCGAGCTCCGGCATGGCGTTCGACAGACCGCCTGCACCGACATCGTGCACCGACAGAATCGGGTTATTAGCACCCATCTGCCAGCAGCGATCGATCACTTCCTGTGCCCGGCGTTCAATTTCGGGGTTGCCGCGTTGGACCGAGGCAAAGTCCAGATCGGCCTGGTTGCTGCCCGAGGCCATCGACGAGGCAGCACCACCGCCGAGCCCGATCAGCATGCCTGGTCCGCCGAGCTGCACAAACAGTGTGCCCGGTTCGAAGCGTTCCTCTTTGAAGGACTGTTCGGCCTGGATCGAACCCACGCCACCGGCGATCATGATCGGCTTGTGATAACCGCGCACGATATCGCCGACCGGCTGTTCGTAGGTGCGGAAGTAACCCGCCAGATTGGGGCGACCGAATTCATTATTAAACGCCGCGGCACCAATCGGGCCTTCGATCATGATGTCGAGCGCACTGGCGATGCGATCCGGTTTGCTGGCCGGCCGCTCCCACGGCTGCTTAGCATCCGGCAGGTTCAGGTTGGAGACCGTAAAACCACAGAGACCGGCTTTGGGCTTGGAGCCCTTGCCCGTGGCGCCTTCATCACGGATCTCGCCACCGGAACCGGTCGCCGCTCCCGGAAAAGGGGAAATCGCCGTCGGGTGGTTATGTGTTTCGACTTTCGCCAGGTAGTGCGTCAGCTCGTTACTGAAGCTGTAAGTGCCATCAGCGCGCGGATAGAAGCGCTCGACTTCGGCACCTTCCATGATGGCGGCGTTATCCGAGTAGGCGACGATGGTGCCTTGCGGCGTTTTATTGTGCGTGTCGCGAATCATGCCGAACAGCGACTTGGCTTCGGTCACGCCGTCGATAATCCAGTCGGCGTTAAAAATCTTGTGGCGGCAATGTTCGGAGTTGGCCTGTGCGAACATCATCAGCTCTACATCGGTCGGATTACGTCCGGCTTCGGTGAAAATGGCCATCAGGTAGTCGACTTCGTCATCCGACAGCGCCAGACCCATGTCGCGGTTAGCAGCCTCCAGCGCCGCACCACCACCCGCCAGAATATCGACCGTCGCCAGGGGACGCGGCGCCACGTGATCAAACAGCGCATGCGCCGCCGCCACATTGTCGAGTACGGTTTCGATCATCCGATCATGCAGCAACGCCGCCATGGCGGCTCGTTCTGCGGCCGATGGGGTCTTTTTACCAATTGGCACGAAACGGGTAACGCGCTCAACGCGTACCACGTTGCCCAGGCCACAATGACGCAGGATGTCAGTGGCCTTCGAGGACCACGGAGAAATCGTGCCCAGACGCGGCGCGACGATGAAGGCGCCCGCAATATCAGTAACCGCACGGGTCGCTTCCAGAACCGCGTTCAAGCGCTCGGTTTCGGCCATATCCAGCGGTGCGGATAATTCGACCAGATACAGGTGTTCGTTCTCGATTCCGGTGATGGCCGGCCAGGCGGTTTTGAGTCGCTCCAGGAGACGTTGGGTGCGGAATTCGGACAGCGCAACAGCGCCACGCAAGGCAATCACAGACGACATGAGCAGAACCCGGGAAACCGGTACACAGGTACCGGCGAAGTGACAGAAAACAAAGGGGGAATTATACGCTTCGGGCGCCGCCAAAATGGCTTTTCCATGGTCAAATCCTGCTCGTGGAGCTCTACTACTCGGACACCTTCGTTTTGCCCCTGCCGCCCGGGCACCGCTTCCCCATGGAGAAGTACGCCCTGCTGCGCTCGGCGCTGCTGGCCAGTGGCGACTTTACTCCCGATGAACTCCACCTCCCCCCGGCCGCGGATGACAACACTCTGAGTCTGGCTCATTGCCCCCAGTATATTCAAAGGGTTAGCCAGGGGCTTTTGTCGGCGGACGAGCAGCGCGCCATCGGATTTCCCTGGACGCCGGCGATGGTCGAACGCTCCCGCCGCTCAGCCGGGGCCACGCTGGCCGCCGCCCGCGCCGCTCTGCGTGATGGGGTCGCGGCCAATCTGGCCGGCGGCACACACCATGCCCATTACGACCGGGGCGAGGGTTTCTGTGTCTTTAACGATGCGGCCGTTACGGCCCGCGCCCTGCAAGCGGCCGGTCTGGTCAGGCGCGTCGCCATTATCGACTGCGATGTGCACCAAGGTAACGGCACGGCCCATATTCTGGGAAGGGATCCATCGGTATTTACCTGCTCCCTGCACGGCGCCCGCAATTTTCCCTTTGACAAGGCGCAAAGCCATCTGGATATCGAGCTGCCCGACGAGACCGGGGATACCTCCTATCTGGCGGCCCTGGATCAGGCACTGACACAGGCCATTGCGGCCGGCCCCTATGACCTGTGTATCTATCTGGCAGGCGCCGACCCGTACATGGACGACCGCCTGGGGCGGCTGTCACTGACCAAGGCAGGCCTACTGGCCCGTGACCGGCAGGTCCTGGAAACCTTCCGAAAGCGCCATATTCCGGTGGTGCTGGCCATGGCCGGTGGATACGCCCGCCCGATTGAAGACACGGTCGATATCCACGCTGCCACTATCCGGCTCGCAAAACAGTTCGGCCGGCCTGCATCGCGATAAAATAGCGCATTGTCTTCCACCGGAGCATCCGCTGCTGCCGACGGCTCCCGTCAGTCTGCTTTGTCATGTCCCTCAATTCCGTGTCAGATACCCTCGATTCCCGTCCCGATAACGCCCGGCTATTAACCGTGAGCGGCATTCGATGCGTTGAGGCGGGCGCACTGGCCACGCCGGGTGACAACCTGCCCAGCCTTATGCAACGCGCCGGCGCTGCAACAGCCGAGTGGGCCCAGGCTCTGACCGGCGACCGTCCTGATCCGATTCTGATTCTGGTCGGCCCTGGCAATAACGGCGGCGATGCCCTGGTCTGTGCCACCCTGCTCATGCAACGTGGCTACGCCTGTTGCTGTGTGGGTCTTCCCGCCAGCCCTAAAACACCGCCCGATGCCCGGGCGGCCCATGCCGCATTCCTCGCCGCCGGGGGCAGGCTTCAGCCAGAGATCCCCGGTCAGCGCGCCTATCGTTTCAGCCTGATTGTCGATGGTCTTTTCGGCATCGGCCTCAATCAGCCGCTTGCGGCGCCTTACGCTGCCTGGATCGAAGCCGCCAACCATTTGAGTCTGCTCGATCAGATTCCGCTGCTGGCCATCGATATTCCATCCGGGCTAAACGGCGATACCGGTGTTGCCCAATCGGTCTGTATCTCAGCAACTCACACGCTAACTTTTATTGCCGACAAACCCGGCCTGCTGACCGGTGAAGGGCCTGAGTATTGCGGCGAGGTGGAGGTTTGCGATCTCAACATACCGCCTGAGCTATTCGCCCTCGCCGCGTCTCATGATTGTGGCGCCATCAATGACCCCGAGCTCTGGGCCGATGAACTGCCGCAACGCAGTCTGAACGCGCACAAAGGTGATGCCGGCAGCGCCGGATTGCTGGGTGGCGCACCCTCCATGACAGGCGCATTGTTACTTGCCGCGCGGAGCGCACTTCATACCGGCGCGGGTCGCGTCTATGCGGCAGCGCTCGGTAGCGCACAAACAGGAGCGCCCTCAGTTGACCCGCTTCAACCGGAAATCATGTTCCGCGACCCGATCAGATTACGTGATGCCCCGCTCTCAGCACTCGGTGTTGGCCCTGGTCTGGGGCGCAGCGAAGTCTCCCGTGCGGTTCTTGCCAGTGCGCTCGATTTTGGCGGACCACTGGTTCTGGATGCCGATGCACTCACCCTGTTAATGGAATTCACGGAGCAGGTTGGTCATCGCGCCGACCCAACACTGCTGACGCCCCATCCCGGTGAGGCCGCTACGTTGCTTGGAACGGATATTGTATCCATCGAAGTTGATCGTATCGGTGCTGCGCGACAGATTGCCGCGCGCTATAACGCCTATGTCGTCCTCAAAGGCTGCGGCAGCATCATTGCCACTCCCGATGGCTCCTGGTGGATCAACCCCACCGGCAACCCCGGCATGGCCAGTGCCGGCATGGGTGACGTACTCACCGGCATTGTGACCGGGCTGCTCGCTCAGGGCATGGCACCCGCGCAGGCACTCTGTGCAGCGGTCTGGCTACACGGTGCTGCCGCCGATGTCTGCGTCGAAGCCGGCGAGGGGCCTTACGGACTCACCGCCAGCGAAGTCATTCTGGCTGCCCGTTCGCTACTTAACTCTCTGGTCTGACGTTATGCGCACTCGCATCAACTTTCCATTTGATCTAGACGCCGAAATCGAGCGCAATGTTCGCGCTGCGCTGACTGAAGATATTGGTGCGGGTGACCTCACGGCCGAACTGGTACCCACCACCAATCAGAGTACCGCCACAGTCATCGTGCGCGAGCCTGCCGTGGTCTGCGGTATCGACTGGTTCAATCGCTGCTTTGCCGTCATCGATCCGAGCATCCGGATCACCTGGCACGTTAACGAAGGGGATCATGTCGGGCCGGACTCGCTCCTCTGCGAACTGCGGGGCAGCGCCCGAGCACTGCTTTCCGGCGAGCGCGCGGCGTTGAACTTCCTGCAACTCATGTCCGGCGTTGCAACGCGGACGGCCACCTTCGTGGGCGCGATTGCCGGCACCAAAGCGCAAATCGTCGATACCCGCAAAACCATTCCCGGTCTTCGCATCGCGCAGAAGTATGCGGTTCGCGTCGGTGGCGGCGGCAACCACCGGCTTGCCCTGTGGGATGCAATCCTGATCAAGGAAAATCACATCCTCGCAGCGGGTGGCATCACGCCCGCCGTCAAGGCCGCCCAAGACGTGGCGCAGCAACATTCCGATCGTTGCCGTTTCGTTCAGGTAGAAGTCGAGTCGATCGCCGAACTCGATGAGGCACTGGCTGCCGGCGCCGACTTCCTGCTGCTCGACAATTTTGATCTGGCCATGATGCGCGATGGTGTCGCACATCGGGATCGCTGGGCCAGCCGCTCAGGCGTTCAGGCAAAGCTCGAAGCATCGGGGGGCGTCAGTCTGGACACCGTACGCGCCATCGCCGAAACCGGCGTCGACCGTATCTCGATCGGTGGCCTGACCAAGGATATCCGCGCCATCGATCTCTCGATGCGTTTCAAGAACACCGCCATCAACTGACCCAAGGATTCTCATGCCGCAAAAGACCCTCCTGAATGCAGCGCACCGCGCACTCAACGCCCGAATGGTCGATTTTGGCGGCTGGGATATGCCTGTCAACTATGGCTCTCAGATTGAGGAACATCATGCGGTGCGAAACGATTGCGGCATGTTCGATGTGTCGCACATGTGTCCCGTCGATATCGCCGGCCCCGATGCACGCACTTTCCTGTCACGCCTGGTCGCCAATGATGTCGCCAAGCTGACGCAGCCGGGCAAGGCCCTCTATAGCGCCATGCTGACGCCGGAAGGCACGGTGATCGACGATCTGATCATCTATTACCAGAACGAACAGCTGTTCCGGCTTGTCGTGAATGCCGGCACGGCCGTGAAGGATCTAGCCTGGATGCAGGCCTGCGCCAGGGACTGGGGGATGCAGGTCACCATGACGCCGCTGCGCGATGACCTGAGCCCAGGTCCGGCCAGTGCACTGGGCATGATTGCGGTTCAAGGCCCGAATGCCCGTACTAAAGTCTGGCAGGTCTTTCCGCAACTGAAAGCAGCAATAGAAGCCCTGGATCCGTTTTTTGGTTGTCCTGTGGGGAACTGGTTTGTGGGTCGCACGGGCTACACCGGCGAAGATGGCTTTGAACTCATGATACCGGCGGCTGAAACCGAAGCGGCGTGGAACGCCCTGTTGGAAGCAGGCGTCAAGCCCTGCGGCCTGGGCGCGCGCGATACGCTGCGTCTGGAAGCCGGGATGAATCTCTACGGCAACGACATGGATGAAACCGTTTCACCCTTAGATGCAGGCCTGGCCTGGACGGTGGCTATGAAAGACGCCCGCAGCTTTGTTGGCCGCGAGGCGCTGAGCACCCGGGGACAACGACATCAATTCCTGGGCCTTGTCCTGCTTGATAAGGGCGTACTGCGAGGGCATCAGAAGGTCGTTACCGCTCAGGGCGAAGGCGAAATCACCTCCGGTACTTTTGCCCCGACGCTCGAAAAGTCGATTGCTCTCGCCCGCCTACCAATCGGCGTGGCCATTGGCGACACGGTCGACGTCGATATTCGCGGCAAATTGCTCAAGGCCCGCGTGGTCAAACCCGTCTTTGCCCGTAACGGCAAATCGCTTGTCTGATTTTTAACTTATTTTCCAGGAGACTCTGATGTCTAAAGCACCCGCCGAACTGAAATACGCCGAATCCCATGAGTGGGTTCGTGTCGAGGCCGATGGCACCGTCACCATTGGCATTACCGACCATGCCCAGGAGGCATTGGGTGATCTGGTATTTGTCGAGCTGCCGCAAGTGGGCGCTGATGTTTCTGCCGGCAAGGAAATCGCCGTGGTCGAATCGGTCAAGGCCGCCGCCGATGTCTACGCACCCATCAGCGGCAAGATCCTGACGGTGAATGATACCGTGACCGATGCACCGGAGAGCGTCAACCAGGACGCCTACGCTGCCTGGCTATTCAAGATGGCGCCGAGCAACCCGGCCGAAATCGAAGCGCTACTGACCGCTGACGCCTATCTCACCATCGCCGACGCCTGAACTTTCTTTCCGGATACCTGACATGACTACCTGCACACCGCTCTTCGACCTGGAACAGAATGACGAATTCATCGGGCGCCATATCGGCACCAATGAGGCGGATGCAGCAGCCATGCTGGGCGTCATCGGTGCGAGCAGTCTGGAAGCCCTGATCGACCAGACGGTACCGGCCGCGATTCGCCTGCCGGCCGATCTGCCGCTACCGGCACCCCGTCGCGAACACCAGGCGCTGGCCGACCTGCGTGCCATTGCTGACCTGAACATCATCAATCAGTCCTTCATCGGCATGGGCTATTACGGCACGCTGACACCCGCCGTGATCCTGCGTAATGTCATGGAGAACCCCGGCTGGTATACTGCCTACACGCCGTATCAGGCCGAGATTGCTCAGGGACGCCTGGAAGCGCTGATGAACTATCAGCAGATGGTGCTGGATCTGACCGGCATGGAAATCGCCAACGCCTCGCTGCTGGACGAAGCGACCGCCGCGGCCGAAGCCATGGCCATGGCACGTCGTGTTTCTAAGTCCGAGTCCAACCGCTTTCTCGTCGATGCCGGTTGTTTCCCGCAGACCATCGATGTGGTGCGCACGCGGGCTGCTTACTTCGGTTTCGAGCTGGTGATTGACGACCCCACTGCGGTTCAGGACGAGTCCTTCTTCGGGGCGCTGCTGCAGAACCCGGACGAGCGTGGCAATGTACGCGACCTGACAGCAACGATTACCCAACTGCGCAATGGCGGCGCCACCGTCACCGTGGCCTGTGACCTGATGGCCCAGGTACTGATCAAATCACCGGGCGACATGGGCGCCGATATCGCGCTGGGTTCAAGCCAGCGCTTTGGCGTTCCCATGGGCTTCGGTGGCCCGCATGCGGCGTTTTTTGCCACACGCGAATCACACGTGCGCTCGATGCCTGGCCGTATCATCGGCCTCTCGAAAGATGCGCGCGGCAAGACGGCCTATCGCATGGCCTTGCAGACGCGTGAGCAACACATACGGCGTGAAAAGGCCAACTCCAACATCTGCACCTCGCAGGTCCTGCTGGCCAACATGGCGGGTCTATATGCGGTGTATCACGGACCACAGGGCTTGCAGACCATCGCCCATCGCATCCATCGTCTGACCGCCATTCTGGCACAGGGGCTGCAGGATGCCGGCATCAAGATCACGACGCCACAATTCTTCGATACCTTCCAGATCGATCTGGGCTCACGTGCACAGGCGGTCTATCAGGTAGCGCTGGCAGCCGGATTTAACCTGCGCCGGGTTTCCGACACCTGTTTCGGCATTGCCTGCGATGAAACGACTACCCGCGACCATGTCGCTGCCCTGCTAGAACTGATTACCGGTAAAGCTGCTGATATCGCTGTGCTAGACGCCACCGTGTGCAAGAACGATACGACGCTACCAGCTGCCCTGCAACGCACCGATGCGATTCTGTCGCACCCGGTTTTCAATATGCACCATACCGAGCATGAGATGCTGCGCTACCTGAAGTCGCTGCAGAACCGTGATCTCGCACTGGATCATTCCATGATCTCGCTGGGCTCGTGCACCATGAAACTCAACGCCACCAGCGAGATGATTCCGGTCACCTGGCCAGCCTTTGCCAATATGCATCCGTTTGCGCCGCGTGAGCAGGCTACCGGTTATCTCAAAATGATCCAGGGTCTGGCCGACTGGCTACAAACCATTACCGGCTTCGACGCCGTCTGTATGCAACCGAACTCCGGTGCCCAGGGCGAATACGCGGGCCTAGTCGCCATTGCGCGTTATCACCAGAGCCGTGGCGATACTAACCGCAATATCTGCCTAATTCCGAAATCTGCCCACGGCACCAACCCGGCCACGGCGCAGATGGCCGGCATGCAGGTGGTGGTGGTCGATTGCGATGAGAACGGCAACGTCGATACCGCCGATCTGAAGGCTAAGGCCACACTGCATGCCGATAATCTTTCGTGCCTGATGCTGACCTACCCCTCAACACACGGGGTCTTTGAAGAAGCCGTGCGCGAGATCTGTGACGTTGTTCATGCCCATGGTGGTCAGGTCTACATGGATGGCGCCAACCTGAATGCCCAGGTCGGTTTGACAGCCCCCGGGTTCATCGGGGCCGATGTCAGCCACATGAACCTGCACAAGACCTTTGCCATCCCGCACGGCGGTGGCGGCCCCGGCATGGGCCCGATTGGTCTCAAGGCGCACCTCGCACCTTTTATGGCTGATCACGTGGTGCAGGCGACTGGCGATGCCGGTCGCAGCCATGCGGGTCAGGGTGCGGTTTCCGCGGCACCCTTTGGTTCTGCGTCGATTCTGCCGATCTCCTGGATGTACATCGCCATGCTCGGTGGCGCCGGCATCAAGCAGGCCACCCAGACCGCCATCCTCAACGCCAACTACGTGGCGGACCGCCTGCAGGCGCACTACCCGGTGCTCTATCGCGGCAAGAATGGTCGCGTGGCCCATGAATGCATTCTCGACATCCGCCCAATCAAGGCTGCGACTGGCATTGCCGAAATCGACATCGCCAAGCGACTGATGGATTACGGGTTTCACGCCCCCACGGTCAGCTTCCCCGTGGCCGGTACCATCATGGTCGAACCGACTGAATCAGAATCCAAGGCCGAGCTGGATCGCTTTGTCGACGCCATGATCAGCATCCGCGACGAGATTCGTCAGATCGAATCGGGGGCACTCCCCGCCGATAACAACCCGCTCAAGCGGGCACCGCATACACAGGCGGATGTGATGGCCAGCGATTGGAACCGCCCCTACAGCCGTGAGCAGGCCGCTTATCCACTGGCCTGGATTCGCAGCAACAAGTTCTGGCCGAGCGTGAACAGGATCGATGATGTCTATGGCGACCGCAATCTCAATTGCGCCTGCCCATCAACTGAGAGTTATATCTAACGCTGTAATCGCCCAACAAAAACCTAGACAGTGACGTGTTGTTGGATAAACGCCTTGACCACGTTCACTTCCGGATCAATCACTTCAACGCGCTGCGGCAGATCTTCCAGATGCTCCAGCCCCTTCGGGGGCTGTGGTAGCTGACCGATGGCTTCCTGAATCGTCTCGGCAAACTTGGCCGGTTGAGCGGTTTCCAGAACCAGCAAGGCCACCTGCTCCGGGAGCTGCTTGATCTGCTCCTGCGCCACCTTCACGCCATCGGCGGTATGGGTATCAATCAGAATGCCGTACTGCGCCCAGACCTGACGGATCGTCGTGAGTCGATCGTTATGCGTGCTTGAACCCGATGCAAAACCGTACTTTGCAATATCAGCCCAATACGGCGTGCCGTTCAGATCAAACGCACCGCCCGCATCGACTTTAGCCCAAAGTTCGCGCACCTTGGCCGGGTCACGACCAACCAGATCAAAAATGAAACGCTCGAAGTTTGATGCCTTCGAAATATCCATCGACGGGCTGGACGTCACATGCGTCTCAGTCGTTGCACGTGGACGATAGACACCCGTGCTGAAGAATTCATCTAGGACGTTGTTTTCGTTCGTGGCCAGAATCAGCTTAGCAATCGGCAAACCCATCTGACGTGCGATATGACCCGCACAGATGTTGCCGAAGTTACCTGACGGCACACAGAAGGCAACCTGCTGATCGTTGTGTTGCGTCGCCAGGAAATAACCCTGGAAGTAGTACACGATCTGCGCGGCGACACGCGCCCAGTTGATCGAGTTCACAGCACCGATACGATACTTGGCTTTGAATGCCGCATCATTCGACACGGCCTTCACAATGTCCTGTGCGTCATCGAACATGCCGCGCACGGCCAGATTGTAGATATTCGGGTCTTGCAGCGAATACATCTGCGCACGCTGGAAGGCGGACATCTTGCCGTCTGGCGACAGCATGAACACGGTCACACCAGTTTTGCCGCGCATGGCGTATTCGGCGGCCGAACCGGTGTCGCCCGACGTCGCGCCCAGAATGTTAATGCGCTCGCCGCGCTTGGTCAGCACATACTCGAAGAGATTGCCGAGCAGCTGCATCGCCATGTCTTTGAAAGCCAGCGTCGGGCCGTTCGACAGCTCCTGCAGCCCCAGGCGATTCTGGTTCAGCCAGGTGATCGGCGTAATGTCTTTGGCGTTGCTGCCGGCACGCGTGTAGCAATAAACCTGCGGCGTGTACGTCTTCTGGCAAATCGCTTTCAGATCCGCCGCCGGAATATCGGTAATGAACTTGCTGAGAATCTCGAACGCCAGATCGGCATACGACAGACCGCGCCAGGCATCCAGCTCGGCACGCGTGATCTGGGGATAGCTTTCCGGCAGATACAAGCCACCGTCCGGCGCCAAGCCGCCCAGCAGAATGTCGCAGAAACCCTGTGCCGGCGATTGGCCGCGCGTGGAGATATAACGCATGGAATGCACTCAAATCTTAGAAAGCTAAGATTTTACAGAATTCGGCTCTAAAAGGCTGAATGCTGAGGTCTGCACCAGCAATGGCCGACAACCTGCCCTAAACCGCTGCCACCTCAACGACTTTAATTGCCAATAGCCTTGGCAGTTCCCTCGGGTCTATACCAACCAGATAACCCCGCCGACCGCCATTGATGTAGATGCGATCCAGTTCCAGAATTGAGCGCTCTGCATAAACGGGCATGCAGGTTTTAGTACCAAAAGGGCTGGTTCCGCCAACAAGATAGCCTGAATGTTTATTCGCCACCTCTGGCTTGCACGGCTCTACCTTCTTGCAACCGATTTGCCTGGCAAGCTCTTTGGTGGATACCTTTCGATCACCATGCATGAGCACGATGAGCGGTTTTTTGAGCTCGTTTTCCATGACGAGCGTTTTAACGACGGCGTGTTCATCAACCCCCAGCGCTCGGGCGGAGACACTGGTGCCACCATGCACTTCATAGGCGTACAGGTGGTCGGTGAACGCTACCCCGTTCGCTTTCAAAAACAGCGTCGCTTGAGTGGTGGGGCCCTTGGTGTCTTTCATAGATCAGCTCTAGCGCTTCGCCTGCGCCTGTTTGATAAATATCATAGAATGTCAATCTTTGATATTATTACCTCATTAACCCTCCTCCACAAGGAAGCGCAAATGGGCATGAACATCAACCTCACCGAGACGCTCGAAGAGATGGTGCGCAACAAAGTTGCCACGGGGCTCTATAACTCGGCCAGCGAAGTCGTGCGAGATGCACTCAGACTGATGCAGGAACAAGATGAGTATCGCGCTGTTCGTTTGAATCAACTTAAAAGCGCTGTTCAACAGGGCTTAGATAGTGGCCCTTCAGAACCTCTCGATATGAATGCACTGAAACAGCAGCTCAGGACGCAAGTACCGCGCAAAACTAAAACAGCCGCTTGAGCGCATGCCTCAGATTCAACGGCGCCCGCTGGCACTCCATGATTTGGAGGATATATGGCATTTCATTGCAGAAGACAGCATTGCTGCTGCCGATCATTGGCTTGACAAGATAGACGCGCAATTCAAGCTGATCGCTAAAGCGCCGGGTATCGGTCGTGCCCGAGATGAATTAGCGCCAGGCGTACGAAGTTTTCCGATTGGGCGCTACGTTATTTTTTATACAGCCACACAGTCCGGTATCGATGTTGTTCGTGTACTTCATTCATCGTTGGATACCGATGCCCAATTTGGCTGATTTGACTCAACCCGGTGCTAGTTGCCGCCGAGTTGAGCCAATCGTTTTTTGATTACTGCAGGTTTTCCAGACGCAGGCGCGTGACGGCACCCTTCACCACCGGCAGCTTGCCAATGACGTCCATCGCATTCAGCACGTCCTGCTCGCGGCAGACGTGGGTCAGAATGATCAGATCGGTCTGGTCTTCGCCCTCTTCCGGCTCGCGTTGCAGCAGCGCGTCGATCGAGATGTTGCGGTCGGCCAGAATACGCGTGATCTCGGCAAGCACGCCCGGCTGATCGGCCACGCGCAGGCGAAGATAGTTGCCGCACTCGACGTCGCCAATTGGCAGGATGGGTAGATTGGCCAGTGCGTCCGGCTGGAAGGCCAGATGCGGTACGCGGTTTTCCGGGTCGGCGGTGGACAAACGGGTGACATCAACCACGTCAGCAATCACGGCCGACGCGGTCGGCTCTGCGCCCGCACCCTTGCCGTAATACAGCGTCGAACCGACGGCATCGGCCTGCACCAGCACGGCGTTCATGGCGCCCTCGACATTGGCGATCAGGCGCTTGGCCGGAACTAGTGTCGGGTGCACGCGCAGCTCAACACCATTGTCGCGGCGACGGGTGATGCCCAGCAGCTTGATGCGGTAGCCGAGTTGCTCGGCGTATTTGATATCGGTCGCGTCGAGCTTGGAGATACCTTCGATGTGTGCCTTGTCGAATTGCACCGGAATACCGAAAGCCAGCGCCGACAGCAGCGTAATCTTGTGCGCAGCATCGACCCCTTCAACGTCGAAGGTCGGGTCGGCTTCGGCATAGCCCAGACGTTGCGCTTCTTTCAGCACGTCAGCAAAGGCCAGACCCTTGTCGCGCATTTCCGAGAGGATGAAGTTGGTGGTGCCGTTGATGATGCCGGCCACCCACTGGATACGGTTAGCCGAGAGGCCTTCACGTACTGCCTTGATGATGGGTATACCGCCGGCGACGGCGGCTTCAAAGGCAACCATCACGCCCTTTTCCTGGGCCTTGGCAAAAATCTCGGTACCGTGCACAGCCAGCAATGCCTTGTTGGCGGTCACGACGTGCTTGCCATTCTCGATGGCCTTGAGCACGAGTTCCTTGGCGACGCCATAGCCGCCGATCAGTTCGATAACGATATCGACGTTCGGATCCGTAACAACAGCGAAGGCATCATCGGTCACTTTGACCTTGCCACCGGTCAGCTCTTTGGCGCGAGCAACGTCCTTGTCTGCAACCACGGTAATCTCGATTGGGCGGCCGGCACGGCGTGTAATTTCTTCGGCGTTACGGGTCAACACGTTGTACGTGCCGCCACCGACAGTACCGATTCCCAAAAGTCCTACACGCATTGCATCGAGTTTCATGGCGTTTCCTTCGTATTTCAGTTGCAACAGAAAATAGATTAACCGCGACTGGCGCGGCGACGATAGCCTTCAAGAAAGCGGGCGATCCGGCCGATGGCTTCAGTCAGATCGTCTTCATGCGGCAGGAAGACGACGCGGAAGTGATCCGAATGTGGCCAGTTGAAGCCGGAACCCTGGACCAGTAGCACCTTCTCTTCCTTGAGGAGCTCCAGCATGAACTGCTCGTCATCCTTGATCGGATACATCTTGGGATCCAGTTTCGGAAACAGGTACAGCGCCCCTTTGGGTTTGACGCAACTCACACCCGGAATTTCAGACAGCATCTTCCAGGCCAGATCACGCTGACGCGTCAGGCGACCATGCGGCGCGACCAGATCATTAATGCTCTGATACCCACCCAGCGCGGTTTGAATCGCCATCTGGCCCGGCACATTGGCGCAAAGACGCATCGAGGCGAGCATATTCAGACCTTCGATATAGTCTTTAGCCTGGCGCTTGTCGCCCGACACGACCATCCAGCCAGCACGATAACCACAAGCACGGTAGTTCTTCGATAGGCCATTCATGGTGATGCACAGCACGTCATCGGCCAGACTGGCGATCGACGTGTGCTTGTTACCATCGAACAGCACCTTGTCGTAGATTTCGTCGGCGAACACGATCAGCCCATGCTCGCGGGCGATCTGCAGAATACCTTCCAGGATTTCTCTGGGATAGAGGGCGCCCGTCGGATTGTTCGGATTGATAACGACGATGGCTTTGGTATTGCTCGTGACCTTACTGCGGATGTCGTTAAGGTCCGGGTACCACTCGGCAGATTCGTCGCACAGGTAATGCACCGGGTTGCCGCCCGACAGACTGACGGCCGCCGTCCACAGCGGATAATCCGGCATCGGGATCAACACTTCGTCGCCATTATTAAGCAGCCCCTGCATGGCCATGACGATCAGTTCGGAGACCCCATTGCCCAGGAAGATATCTTCAACGGTCACGCCTTTAATGCCTTTTTCCTGGCAGTAGTGCATGATCGACTTACGCGGCGCGAATAGACCCAGCGAATCGGTGTAGCCCGATGCATCCCGCATATTGCGGATGACGTCGACGACGATTTCCTCCGGCGCCTCAAAGCCAAACGGCAAGGGATTGCCGATATTAAGCTTGATAACCCGGTGTCCCTCCTCCTCCATCTTCTTGGCAGCCGCCAACACCGGTCCACGAATGTCGTAGCAGACGTTGGCAAGCTTGGAAGATTTGACGATCGGCTTCATGATGAATCGCAGGAGAAAACAAGACTGGCGCCAGAATTTTCCGTGATCGTAAAATCAGGGAAATACGGCTCAAAACCGGTTATCCTACTCCTTTTTCGCCCTTCTTGGGCGTCTCAGTGCCCTTCTTCAAGCCTTGCGTGACCTCTCATCCGTCCAACTCAGATCATCCATCATGAAACTCCACCTCGCCCAGAATGCCGGACTGCTGACGTTTTCCAGCCATGGCCCAGGCTATGTCTCCGTCAACGGGACCCGTTACGAAGGGTCCGTTCTCGTCTGCGGCCGGGACATCGTCACGGACTGGGCGCCAAACGGCTTTGATGGTCTGGATGCAGCGCAATTCGAACGACTGGGTAACATGGGCGCCGAGATTGTGCTGTTCGGCAGCGGCGATCGCCAACGTTTTCCGCGCCCGGAACTGCTCAAGGCACTGATCGAAAAAGGTATCGGCCTGGAAGTCATGGACACCAAAGCCGCCTGTCGCACCTATAACATTCTCGTCGCCGAAGGCCGTCACGTCGCTTGCGGCGTGATCGTCGAACCTTCTCCCCAAGACATCAGATGAATACCGCCTTCTCGAGCCTTTACGCCGCGTTCTACACACGACGTTTCCTGTGGGTGCTCGCCATTCTTTTCACGCTGGCCTGGTTTGGCGTTCTGGATTACCGCCATCTGGTGGCCTCGGATGAAGGCCGTTATGGCGAAATTGCCCGGGAAATGTATGCCACTGGCGACTGGGTTACGCCGCGTTATAACGGCTACAAGTATTTCGAAAAACCTCCCCTGCAAGCCTGGATGACAGCGATCGCCTACACGCTCTTCGGGGTCGGCGAGTGGCAATCGCGTCTATGGACCGGCATCACCGGCTACTTCGCGATTCTGGCCACCGGCTTCACTGCCTGGAAGCTGATCGGCGGCGACCGCGGTGTTCTGGCTGGTTGGCTCTCGGCCATCCTGCTGGCCAGCAGCCCGATGTGGAATGTGGGTGGGCATTTCAACACGCTGGATATGGGCCTCTCCAGTATTCTGAGCTGTGCCCTGTTTGCCCTTCTGCTTGCCCAGCGCGAGGGCCTGACCCTCACCGCACGTCGCAACTGGATGTGGCTGTGCTGGGCCTTCATGGCGCTGGCCGTACTCTCCAAGGGGCTGATCGGCCTCGTCATCCCCGGCATGGTGCTGGTAGTTTATACGCTCACCACCTGGGACTGGGGCCTCTGGAAACGACTGCATCTGATTAGCGGCCTGGTCGTTTTCTTTCTGATCGCCGCCCCCTGGTTTGTACTCGTCTCCTTGAAGAACCCGGAGTTTGCCCACTTCTTCTTTATCCATGAGCACTGGGATCGCTTCACAAAAACAGGACACAATCGTAAGGGGCACCCGCTCTACTTCGTGCCACTGATTCTTGTCGGTTTTATTCCCTGGCTGGTTCAACTCGGCCAAGGCCTGATGCGTGCCTGGCGAAACAGACGTGGCCAGGCGAGCGATTTAGACGTTTCGGCCGTTAATGGCTTTCGTCCGCTCTGGTTATGCGCTGTCTGGATCGTCATGATCTTCCTGTTCTTCAGCAAATCGCAATCCAAGCTGCCGGGCTACATCATGCCAATCTTTCCGGCAATGGCGTTGCTGGCAGGGCTGGCCATGACCAGCGCTTTCGAACGTATGAGCCTTCAAGACGACAATCGTGCCTGGAAGCGGCAAATGGTTTATCTGACCCTGCTGCTGCTCATTGGTTTTATCGGTGTGCCTTATGCCTACCAACTCGGTAACGCACGTTACGAGCAGCTTGAATACCAGCAGTACGCCGTCTGGATTGCGGCAGGCCTTGTTGCTGCACTGATTGTTCTCTTCAGTAGCTGGACAGCGCTGCGCAGTTTCGATCATGTCGATGCCGCTCATCGTTTACGCAAACTACTCGATAGCCTGCTGCGCGCGGCCATCGCCTTCTTCGTCCTGATCCAGATGGTGGGTCTGGGTCACGACACACATGGCCGATCAATCTCCGGCGCCGATCTGGCGGTTGCCGTTCGTCCCTACATCCGTAACGACACACCGGTATACTCGATCCGGATGCTCGATCACACCTTCCCGTTCTATATCCAGCACCCGACCATCATGGTCGACATGCAGGACGAGCTGGAGTTCGGCATCAATCAGGAACCAGAGACCTGGGCGCCCACGGTCAACGACTTTGCCGTGCGCTGGAAAAACGATACAGCACCCGTGGTCGTCGTACCACTGCAATACCTGGATCAAATAGCCGCGCTCAATCTGTCCATGGCCGAAGTTGGCCGCGACACCCGCCGAGCGGTGTTTGTCAAACCCACACACCAACCCGCCCCGCCCGCTCAACCCTACAGGCCCCCGGTGAACTAAATGACGCTTGGCACCTTTGGCTTCCTCTTCACCGGCATCCTGCTCAATGCGGCTGCCCAGCTGCTGCTCAAGGCCGGCGTGCGCAATTTGGGTGAGCTGTCGCTATCGCCGGACACCCTGTTCAGCACGACCATCGCCGTCGGCACCCAATTGCCGATCATCGGCGGTCTGTTCTGTTATGGCATCAGCGTCTTTGTCTGGATCATCGGGCTCTCCCGCGTTGACGTTACGGTTGCTTACCCGATGCTGTCGCTGGGCTATGTCATCAATGCCGTGCTCGCATGGTATCTGTTTGGTGAAGTGCTGAGCATGCAGCGGATTATTGGCATCACGGTGATCCTGATCGGCGTTTGGATCCTCGCCAGAAGCTAAGAGGCTGGCGGCTGGTAAAATGCCGGGCATGAGCGAAATCCTGCCCTTCGACCCCCCAATCCCCTTCACCCGTCCGACAATTGACGAAGCCACCATCGCCAGCGTGGGCGATGTGTTGCGTTCGGGCTGGATCACATCGGGCCCGAAGGTGCAGCAGTTCGAAACCGAGCTTTCCGGCTTTTTTGGTGGTCGCCCGGTGCGCACTTTCTCGAACGGCACCGCCACGATGGAAGTGGCCCTGCGCATCGCTGGCATCGGCCCGGGAGACGAAGTCATCACCACCCCGATTTCCTGGGTCGCGACCAGCAACGTGATTCTCACGGTCGGTGCGACGCCAGTCTTTGTAGATATCGACCCGGTCACTCGCAACATCGATCTGGATCAGGTCGAAGCGGCCATCGGCCCAAACACCAAAGCCATCATGCCGGTCTATCTGGCCGGGCTGCCGGTCGATATGGTGCGCCTGTATGACATCGCCAGCCGATACAAGCTGCGCGTGATCGAAGACGCAGCCCAGGCGCTGGGGTCATCGTGGAACGGCAAGCGCATCGGCGCCATCGGCGACCTAATCAGCTTCAGTTTCCAGGCGAACAAGAATCTCACCACCATCGAAGGCGGCTGCCTGGTCTGCAATAATGATGACGAAGCCCGCCTTGCTGAAAAATACCGCCTACAGGGCGTGACCCGTACCGGCCTGGACGGCATGGATGTCGATGTCCTGGGTGGCAAGTTCAACCTGACCGATGTCAACGCCGCCATCGGCCTGCAGCAACTTGACCGCCTGGGCGATTTTCAGGATCAGCGTGTGCGTCTGGCCAAACGGTACTTCGACGGCTTCGCAAAAACCCGTGTGGTCGAACAGGGTCTGCAGCTTCCGGTTGCCGATTTTGAGCAGAGCAACTGGCATATGTTCCAGGTTGTATTGCCGCTCGACCGGCTCGATACCGACCGCGCCGGCATCATGGCCGACCTCAAGGCACTGGGCATCGGTATCGGTCTGCACTATCCACCGATCCATCTGTTTACGCTGTATCGTGAGCGTGGCTTCAGCGAAGGCATGTTCCCGGTAGCCGAACGTATCGGTCGCAGCATCATGACGCTACCGCTTTTTCCGACCCTGACTAAGAACGACATCGACCGAATCGTCGCCGCCGTAGCACACGTTCTGGAGGCCCATCAGAAATGACCGAACAGATTTTGGATCCGCAAGCACAGACGGGGCTACCGCTCGACATGCCCGCCGGCAACCCGGCGGTCGAGCCCCCCGAACTCAGCGTCGTCATTCCGGTCTACAACGAAGAGGCGGGGTTGCAGGCACTGTTCGACCGCCTCTATCCGGCGCTGGACGCCCTGCACGCAAAGTACGAAGTCATCTTCATCAACGATGGTAGCCGAGACCGTTCGCCGTTAATTCTTTCCGACCAATATCGCAAGCGCCCGGATGTTACCCGCGTCGTGCTGTTCAACGGTAACTATGGTCAGCATATGGCCATCATGGCCGGCTTTTCGCAGGCGCGCGGCCAGTCGATCATCACGCTCGATGCCGACCTGCAGAACCCGCCTGAAGAAATCGGCCATCTCTTGGCCAAGCTGCGCGAAGGCTACGACTACGTGGGCACGATTCGCCAGAACCGTCAGGACAGCTGGTTCCGCCGCCATGCCTCGCGCGCCATGAATAATCTGCGCGAAAAGATCACGCGTATCACCATGACCGACCAGGGGTGCATGCTCCGCGGTTACAGCCGGCATGTCGTGCAGATGCTGAACCAGTGTGAAGAAGCGCGTACGTTTATCCCGGCGCTGGCCTACACCTTTGCCAGTCGGCCGATCGAGATTGAAGTCAAGCATGAAGAGCGCGCCGCCGGCGAATCGAAGTACTCGCTGTACAGCCTGATCCGTCTCAACTTCGATCTGGTCACGGGTTTTTCGACCATGCCGCTGCAGGCCTTCTCGCTACTTGGCGTATTGCTGGCGATCGGTTCAACAGCGCTGTTCTTCCTGCTGCTGGTGCGCCGTTTCGTCTTCGGCGCCGAAGTCGAAGGTGTATTCACGCTGTTTGCGCTGATCTTCGCGCTCATCGGCGTCCTGCTCTTCGGTGTCGGCCTGCTCGGTGAGTACGTCGGGCGCATCTACGAGCAGGTGCGTGGCCGGCCGCGCTTTGTGATTCAGGCCATTCTGGAACAGGACCGCTAACCCGTGCGCGCCGTCGTCTTTGCGTACCACGAAGTCGGCGCCCGCTGCCTGCAGGCAGTGCTCGACGGCGGTGTCGATGTGCAGCTGGTCATCACTCATACCGACGACCCCAACGAACGCATCTGGTTCAGTAGCGTCGCTGACATAGCCCACAAAGCAAAGATACCGGTCATCACCCCTGATTCGGCCAGCGAGCCCGACGTGCAGGCGCGCATCGCGGCCATTGCCCCGGATTACATCTTCTCGTTCTATTACCGGCAGATGATTCCCATGTCGGTGCTCAATCTGGCCAGAATCGCCCCGCTCAATATGCATGGCTCGCTGCTGCCCAAATACCGTGGCCGTGTGCCCATCAACTGGGCGGTGCTGCATGGTGAAACCGAAACCGGCGCTACCCTGCACGTGATGGCTGAAAAACCCGATGCTGGTGATATCGTTGCCCAGCAGGCCGTGTCCATCGGACCGGACGACACCGCCGGCGAGGTCTTTGCCAAAGTCACCACGGCCGCCGCCGAAACACTCAAGAGCGTTCTGCCGCAACTGCTCAAGGGCGAGGTCGCCCGCCGCCCCAACAATCTGTCGGAAGGCAGCTATTTCGGTGGCCGCAAACCCGAAGACGGCCGCATCCACTGGGCGCAGAGCGCCACCCAGGTCTATAACCTGATTCGTGCCGTGGCGCCGCCCTACCCCGGCGCCTTTACCGATGTCAGCACCGTTCAAGGCACCTGCCGCATCACGATCAACGCTGCACGCCGGCTGGATACGCCGTTTGCTGCTAAACCGGGCATTTACCGGGTCGGTTCCAAGGCGATCGGAGTCTGCGGTGATAAGATGGCGGTGCTCATTACAGAATTTCTGGTTGATGGCGCGCCGGGCGAGCTGAACAGGCTCCCTGAAATTCCAGCAACTCATTGATTTCAAACTACAAGACTCGACCCGACCACACTATGAAAAAAGTCCTCATCCTCGGCGTCAACGGCTTTATCGGCCACCATCTCTCCAAGCGCATTCTGGAAACGACCGACTGGGAAGTCTATGGCATGGATATGCAGGCAGATCGCCTGGCCGATGTGATCGGCAATCCGCGCATGCACTTCTTCGAGGGTGACATCACCATCAATAAGGAATGGGTCGAGTACCACGTCCGCAAGTGCGACGTGATTCTGCCGCTGGTCGCCATTGCCACGCCGGCGACCTACGTGCAGCAACCGCTGCGCGTGTTCGAATTGGATTTCGAAGCCAATCTGCCCATCGTACGTTCGGCCGTTAAATACGGTAAGCATCTGGTCTTCCCGTCGACCTCTGAGGTCTACGGCATGTGCACCGACAGCGAATTCGACCCGGAGAACTCGCAACTGATCTACGGCCCGATCAACAAGCCGCGCTGGATTTACGCCTGTGCCAAGCAACTGATGGACCGTGTGATTGCCGGTTACGGCCAGCAGGAAGGGCTGCGCTATACCCTGTTCCGTCCGTTCAACTGGATCGGCCCGGGTCTGGACAGCATCCACACGCCGAAGGAAGGTTCGTCGCGCGTGGTCTCGCAATTCCTCGGCCACATTGTCCGCGGCGAACCGATCAGCCTGGTCGATGGCGGCACGCAGAAGCGCGCCTTCACGTACATCGATGACGGTATCGACGCGCTCGTACGCATCATCGCTAATAAAGACGATGTCGCCAACGGCAAGATCTACAACATCGGCAACCCGGTCAACAACTACTCGGTGCGCGAACTCGCCAACATGATGCTCGAGACCGCCGCCAAGATTCCGGAATACGCCTCAACCGCTAAAGATGTCAAACTGGTGGAGACCACCTCGGGCGCTTACTACGGTAAGGGCTACCAGGACGTGCAGAACCGCGTACCGAAGATCGCCAACACCATGGATGATCTGGGCTGGAAACCGACGGTCAGCATGACAGACGCCATCAGCAAGATTTTCGAAGCCTATCGTGGCGATGTCGCCCAGGCTCGCAAGCTGGTCGACTAAGTTCCAGGCACGGCACCTGCGGGTTGCCTCAGTTGTCTATGTCACCGCATTTATCACGACTGACACTCAAAGTTGATGTCGATACGCTGCGCGGCACCCGCGAAGGGGTGCCTGCGCTGCAACAGCTGCTCGACCGCCATCAGGCGCGCGCCACCTTTCTGTTCAGCCTTGGCCCCGACAACACGGGTCGCGCCCTGCGCCGTGTCTTTCGCCCCGGCTTTCTGAAGAAAGTCTCACGCACCTCGGTCGTTGAACACTATGGTTTCAAGACCTTGTCTTATGGGGTACTGCTGCCCGGCCCGGACATTGGCAAAAAAGCCGCTGCAGAAATGCGCGCCATCGCCAACGCCGGCCACGAGTGCGGTATCCACACCTGGGATCACGTGGAGTGGCACGACCAGGTACGCCACCGTGACGCCGCCTGGACCCTGCAACGCATGCAGCAAAGCTATGATCGTTTTGGCGACATCTTCGGCCACGCCCCCAAGACGCATGGTGCTGCTGGCTGGCAGATGAATGAAACCGCTATTCGCCAGCTTGATGTCTGGGGCATGCAATACGCTTCCGATGGCCGTGGCGCTGCACCCTACTTCATCAGCATTGATGGTCAGCCCTGCCATCATATGCAGCTGCCGACCACCCTGCCGACACTCGACGAAATTCTCGGTGTCGATGGCCTGAGCGTCGATAATGTGCATGAACATCTGCTCGGCCTGACCGATCCGAATCGCCATGGTCCACGTGACCATGTTTTTACCCTGCACGCCGAACTGGAAGGCCAGAAACTGGCGCCCATTTTCGACCGGCTGCTCGCCGGCTGGCGCGCCCAGGGTCACACTCTGGGCACCATGGGTGATTACCACGCCACGCTGACCCAACAGCAACTGCCGATCTACCCCTTTGCCTGGGGTGAGGTCTCCGGTCGCTCTGGCGAGCTCATTGTTGACCTACCGTCTTTCTGAATCCGAGGAATGCTCTCATGACCGTCGAACTCAACAAGAAGGTTCCGAACTTCAGCGCCGCCGCCACTGGGGGCGACTTTAAATTATCTGCATGCACCGGCCAGACGCTGGTGCTCTACTTCTACCCCAAAGACAGTACCCCCGGTTGTACGACCGAAGCCCAGCAATTCAGTGCGCTGAACAAGGATTTTGCCAAAGCCAATGCCGTCATCGTCGGCGTCTCGCGTGACAGCTTGAAGTCACACGAAAACTTTATTGCCAAACAGGCGATTCCCTATAGCCTCATCTCCGACCCGGACGAAACCGTCTGTGAACTCTTTGGTGTCATGAAGCTGAAAAATATGTATGGCAAACAGGTTCGAGGCATTGAGCGCAGCACCTTTGTGATCGACGCCAAAGGCAAGCTGATTCAGGAATGGCGTGGCGTTAAAGTGCCGGGCCATGCCGCTGAAGTGCTGGCTTTTGTGCAGTCTCTAGGCTAATCTGAGTCTGGGGATGGTGCAGAAAATGCACCCTCTCTGTTGTTCTGCGGCATCCCCCCGTGGTGTTCCTTTAACGACCTAGCGAGATCTCGATGGCAACCCGTAAACCTGCACCCCGCGCATCTGCAAACACTCCCGCTACCACCAAGCTGTTCGTTCTGGATACCAACGTGCTCATGCACGATCCGACCAGCCTGTTCCGCTTCGAAGAGCACGATGTCTACGTGCCGATGATGACGCTAGAGGAGCTGGACAATAACAAGAAGGGCATGTCGGAAATCGCCCGCAATGCCCGTCAGGTCACCCGAACCATGGATGATCTGGTCTCGCATTGTGGCGACCATATTGATCAGGGCATTCCGCTGACCGACCCCTCCAAGGGCCTGGCTACGGGTCGTCTGTTCCTGCAGACCGAAGCCATCAATACGACCTTACCGCCCTCGCTGCCGTCGTCCAAATACGACAACCAGATCCTGGGCGTTATTCTCTTCCTGCAGCTCAAGTATCCCGGCCGTTCAGTGATTCTGGTGTCGAAAGACATCAACATGCGCATCAAGGCCCGGGCGCTGGGTCTGCAAGCCGAGGACTATTTCAACGACAAAGTCCTCGAAGATACGGATCTGCTCTATGCAGGTTCACGCGACTTACCAGCCAATTTCTGGGACACCCATGGCACGGGTATGGAGTCATGGAAAAAGGAATCGCGTACGGGTTACCGCATCACCGGCCCGTTGTGTCGCGATTTCCTGCTGAACGAGTTTGTATACGACCAGAACGACCCGCCCTTCGAGGCCATCGTACGCGAGGTCAGCGGCAAAACCGCCGTCCTGGAAACACTGATTGATTACACCCACCCAAAGAATGCGGTCTGGGGCATCACTGCGCGCAATCGAGAACAGAACTTTGCGCTGAATCTGCTGATGGATCCGGAAATTGATTTTGTCTCCCTACTTGGCCAGGCCGGGACGGGTAAAACCCTGCTCACGCTCGCCGCTGCCCTGACCCAGGTACTGGATCAGAAGCGTTATGCCGAAATCATCATGACCCGCGTTACCGTGCCGGTTGGCGAAGACATCGGCTTCCTGCCCGGCACCGAAGAAGAAAAAATGACCCCCTGGATGGGCGCCCTTGAGGATAACCTCGACGTGCTCAACAAAAACGAGGATGACAGCGGCCCCTACGGCGGCGAATGGGGGCGTGCCGCAACGCGTGACCTCATCCGCTCACGCATCAAGGTCAAGAGTCTGAACTTCATGCGCGGCCGCACCTTCATCCAGAAATTCCTCATCATCGACGAAGCGCAGAACCTCACACCCAAGCAGATGAAGACCCTGATTACGCGGGCCGGCCCCGGCACCAAGGTCGTCTGCCTGGGGAATATCGCCCAGATCGATACCCCGTACCTGACCGAAGGCAGCTCCGGCCTCACCTACGTGGTTGACCGCATGAAGGGCTGGCCACATGCCGGGCACATTACCCTGCAACGTGGCGAACGTTCGCGACTCGCCGACTTCGCTTCCGAGGTACTGTAAGCCGCATGAAACGCCGTACTTTCCTGCTCGGGGGCCTTCTGGCCTCCGGCGCAGTCTTTGCCGCCCCCAAGAAAAACGGTAGCGGACTGAAGAAATCCAGCCGTAGCGGGCTGCGTGCGCCTTCGAGCGCCGGCCCGGCGCCCATCAAAGTGCCGGCCAAGCTTGCACCCGAACTCGCCTTGAGCGGCGGCGTCTGGCGCCCCTACGAGTTGACCGTCGACATTTCATCCACCAGCCATGGGGACGATGCCTTGCTTTGGGTGCCGATCCCCATGGATACGCCCTGGCAACAGGTCACTGCCATCAACTGGTCGGGCGGCAACAAAACCGGCATCCGATTTGATCCGGCCAGCCAGCTCCACGTCTTTGTGGCGGAGAGCGGCGCTTCAACACCAGACCTCACCGTCAATATGCGGGTGGAAACCCGCACCCGCCAATTCGACATCACTAAACGCGGCACCTTCTTCCACGAATCGGAAGAAGAACTGGATCGCAATGTCCGCGAAACCGGCTACCAGGGGACCAGCGAAAGTTTGCGTCGCCTGGCCCAGGAAATTGCCGGCCGCATCATCGAGCCGCTGCCGCGTGCGCGCGCCATTTACGACTGGGTGCTCGATAAGGCACTCAGCGGCAACTGCCAGGCCTTTGAAGTTGCCCTCCCGCCACGGACCCTCTGTCCCAGCAACAAGGGGGAGGACGTCGCCATTGCCTTCGTCAACTTGTGCCGTGCCCTCAACATTCCCGCGCGGGCAGTTTGGGGCCAGATCATCGGCGAATCACGCCTCAGCCCCAAATTGGGCGCCACCGGCAACGTGACCAGAGACCAGCGCATACGCGCCGAGTTCCATACCCCCGGCTACGGCTGGATCCCGGTGGATCCGGGCGATGTTGTGCGGTTCCAGCAACTGGAAGGCCTCTCACCCACCGATGGCCGCGTGCAGAATCTGCGTAAAAAGTTGTTCGGTTACTGGGAAATGAACTGGGTCGGCTACGAATACGGCCCCGGATTTAATTTACCCGGCGGCCCGGACACCGGTTTACCGGGCCTGGCTACACCACTGGCCACTATCGGCAACCCAAGAGCCGGACGCGTTTCTGATGCAACAGTCCGTTTCCGGATCGAAGCCAAGCCGATCAACTGAGCCCCTGCTGTTCAGACCGATGACTGATCTTTTGCTGCATCTGAAATAGAGACCTTAATAGGCTCTACCGTTGAAAGATGCAGGTCCCTCTGGGGAAAAGGCACATCGATCCCGGCATTCTTGAGCTTCGCCAGAATGTCACAGCGTAGATCACTGTCCACA
>VEQK01000068.1 GCA_018883265.1 Rhodocyclaceae bacterium
CGGCATCAAGAATTTCACCGGCATAGCTACCTGCCTTCAGAATCAACTTGTCGTTCGACTTGGCAAAATCGTTCAGCACTTTGGCCGGGGCGATCGGATCTTCGGAAATACCGTAGATCAGCGGACCGACCATGTGATCGGACAGGCCGGCGAAGGCGGTGCCTTCGACGGCGCGGCGCACCAGGGTGTTCTTCAGAACACGCAGGTACACGCCCGATGCACGTGCCTTGGCACGCAGCTGGGTGAGATCACCCACTTCAATGCCGCGGTATTCTGCGAGCACCACGCTTTGTGCCTTGGCGACCTGTGCCGACACTTCGGCAACAACGGCCTTTTTGTCGTTCAGATTCAGACTCATTCGTCTTTCTCCATTCAAGTCAACATGTAACCGGTAAAACCGGCTACCCCCATTACGGTGACCGAAATCAGAGCCTCGCGGCAACTGCCGCAAAATCCTGTTCTGGGACCACCATCTGCGCAGGATGCTCCGGAGAGCAATTAAACGCTTGCGCGCACCTGCGGTCTTTGACGATCTGGCTGCCCGAACTCAGTCGAGGTCGGGCAGCCAGCCCAAAGTTCTTTAAAGCCTTATGCCTGTACCGATGTCTGATCGACGTGCACGCCAGGACCCATGGTGCTGGAAACGGCGATCTTCTTCAGATACTGACCCTTGGCCGATGCCGGACGCGCCTTGACCAGCGCATCCACCAAGGCACGCAGGTTCTGCTCGAGGGCTTCGACACCGAACGAGGCGCGACCGATCGTGGCGTGCACGATACCGGCCTTGTCGGTGCGGTACTGGACCTGACCGGCCTTGGCGTTCTTGACGGCGGTGGCGACATCCATGGTCACGGTACCGACCTTCGGGTTCGGCATCAAACCGCGCGGACCGAGGATCTGGCCCAGCTGCCCGACGATACGCATGGCGTCCGGCGTGGCGATCACGATGTCGAAGTCCATGTTGCCGGCCTTGACCTGATCGGCCAGGTCTTCGAAACCGACGATGTCGGCACCGGCTGCCGTTGCGGCTTCTGCCTTGTCGCCCTGGGCGAACACGGCAACACGCATGGTCTTACCAGTACCGGCCGGCAGCACGACCGAACCACGAACTACCTGATCCGACTTACGTGCGTCCACACCCAGATTCAGGGCGACGTCGATCGATTCGTCGAATTTAGCCGTGGCCAGTTCCTTGGCCAGCGTCAGCGCTTCGTTCAGCGCATAGAGTTTGTTGCGATCAACTTTGCTTTGGACAGCCTGTTGGCGCTTAGTCAGCTTTGCCATATTAGAGGCCCTCCACGGTGATACCCATACTGCGGGCGCTACCGGCGATGGTGCGCACTGCAGCGTCCAGATCAGCGGCCGTCAGATCGGCCTGCTTGGTCTTGACGATGGCTTCGGCCTGGGCACGGGTGATCTTGCCGACCTTGTCGGTGTGCGGACGCGGGCTACCCTTCTGGATGCCAGCAGCCTTCTTGATCAGGATGGTGGCCGGTGGGCTCTTCATCACGAAGGTGAAGGACTTGTCCGCGTAGGCGGTAATCACGACCGGGGTCGGGAGGCCGGGTTCCATGCCCTGCGTGGCCGCGTTAAAGGCCTTGCAGAATTCCATGATGTTCAGGCCGCGTTGGCCCAGTGCCGGACCAACCGGCGGCGACGGGTTGGCTTTACCCGCCGGGATTTGCAGCTTGATGTAGCCGACGATCTTCTTTGCCATGAAAGGCTCCTTAAAGTGAGTTTTAACGCGCGCTCGCTAACCGGGGTAACTACTGGCGCTCCTCTTTGCCAACGCTATTACCGGGGTTGGCGCCCTTGAAAACTTTGGTCGCTCAGGCGTTATGCCTTCTCGACCTGTCCGAAATCCAGCTCGACCGGTGTTGCGCGGCCAAAAATGGTGACAGAAACGCGCAGCTTGCTCTTGTCGTAGTTGACGTCTTCGACGTTGCCATTGAAGTCCGTGAACGGGCCTTCTTTGACGCGGACCATTTCGCCCACTTCGAACAGGATTTTCGGACGGGGCTTTTCAACCCCTTCCTGCATCTGCTGCATGATCTTGTCGACTTCCTTCTGGGAAATCGGCGTCGGCTTGGTGGCGGTACCGCCAACAAACCCGGTGACTTTTGGCGTGCTCTTAACGAGGTGCCAGGTCTGATCGTTCATGTCCATTTCGACCAGGACATAGCCCGGGAAGAACTTGCGCTCCGAGATGGCTTTCTGGCCGCTGCGCATTTCAACGACTTCTTCGACCGGCACCAGAATCTGACCAAACAGATCCTGCATACCGGCACGCTGGATGCGCTCGGTCAGCGCACGCATGACGCTCTTCTCGAAGCCCGAATAGGCATGTACGACGTACCAACGTTTGCTCATTATTTCTTCCAGCCCAGGATCAGGTCGATCATGACCCACTCCAGAGTTTTATCGGTCAGCCAAAGAAAGATGGCCATGATCAGGACAAAAACAAACACCATCGCGGTCGTTTGCAGCGTTTCCTTGCGGGTCGGCCACACGACTTTGCGCGCCTCGGCGATCGATTCGCGCACAAATGCGGCGAGCTGACGGCCCTGCCCGGTGGTCAGCACCAGCACAACGGCCGCGACCAGACCCGCCAGCACGGCGCCTCCACGCAGCAACGCCGCATCGGCATCCAGCAGGTAGAACCCGGCGATTCCGGCGACAATCGCCAGCCCCGCCAGCAGAAATTTCAGCTTATCGACCATCAGAGACAATCAGGGTTGCTTGCGCAACCCCCGGTTAAAGTGGCAGGGGCAGAGGGAATCGAACCCCCAACCTTCGGTTTTGGAGACCGACGCTCTGCCAGTTGAGCTATACCCCTGCAAAACGCTTGAGGCGCCCCTGGATTCAGGAAGCGCCCCAGGTGGCTTCGGCCCGCTTTTGGCGGACCCTGGCACAACGAGTCTTACTCGATGATTTTGGAGACGACGCCGGCGCCGACGGTACGGCCACCTTCACGAATCGCAAAGCGCAGACCTTCTTCCATGGCGATCGGGTTGATCAGCTTGACCGTCATGCGGATGTTGTCACCC